>NZ_FNHB01000004.1:0-14901 GCF_900104455.1 Dendrosporobacter quercicolus | reverse complement strand
GAAACCGGTGCTACTGGCGAGACCGGCGCTACCGGTGAAACCGGTGCTACTGGCGAGACCGGCGCTACCGGTGAAACCGGTGCTACTGGCGAGACTGGTGCTGTTGGCGAAACTGGCGCTACTGGTGAAACCGGCGCTACCGGCGAGACCGGTGCCACTGGCGAGACTGGCGCTGTTGGCGAGACCGGCGCTACTGGCGAGACTGGCGCTACTGGCGAGACTGGCGCTACCGGTGAAACCGGGGCTGTTGGCGAGACCGGTGCTACTGGTGAAACCGGCGCTACCGGCGAGACCGGCGCTACTGGTGAGACTGGGGCTACCGGTGAGACTGGCGCTGTCGGTGAAACTGGGGCTACTGGTGAGACTGGCGTTACCGGTCCTACTGGCGCTGACAGTCCGGCAGCAGAAATCCAAGGAATCCAGGTACAATTGGCTGATGCTGCGACAACGACAATTGCACCAGGCGATCCTGTCACATTTGATACAGTCATAAGCAATCAATCACCATTTATTACCAACGATCCTGCGACAGGCACACTAACCATCACCCAGGAAGGAATCTATTATATCCACTGGATAGTATCCGTTGATGGCACTGATGGAACGGATAACCCGGCATTTACCCTCACCGCTTCGACTGGCGACAATGTTCAAGTCTACTCGCCGATTATGGCCGCACAAGTCGCTGGAGATGCTTTAATTGCAGTCACTACTCCCCCGGCTACCGTGCAACTGCTCAATTCCACTACCAGCACATTGTTCGTGACAGAGCCGATTAAAGGGAGCATAACCATTTTCCAGGTTGCTATCGCGCCGTAAACAGAAAATTCTTTTGGCAGGATCGTACCAATTGGTTCCGCCTGTACGGGCGCAAATTAGGCTGCTTCATCATTCTTTGTTCCGCAAACGTTTCTGCGGCTCTTATGATCGCGGCCAAGCAAGAAAAGCATAGTGGGTTAATTGCAGTTTAGCAACAAAAATAAGCCGCTCCGATTCCCTCATTATAGAGGAATATACGGAACGGCTTATTTACGTCAGCCAACCTTCGCTCAACGATAATATTTAAATAAAGCCTGCGTACCGCTGTTCTCTTCCCCCTGAGCGGCCAGTTGTTCATACAGCTTTACCGCCAAATCCAAGGCCGGCGTATTTAGGCCCATTTGCTGCGCAGATTCGATCGCAATTCTCATATCTTTGATAAAATGCTTAATATAGAAGCCTGGTTCAAAATTTCCCGCCAGCATCCGGGGAGCTAAATTGCTCAGAGACCAGCTGCCGGCCGCTCCAGTCTCAATGCTTTGAAGTACAACCTTAGGATCAAGCCCTGCCTTTTGGGCATAAGCCATTGCTTCACAAACCCCCATCATGTTAGCGGCAATGGCAATCTGATTGCACATCTTGGTATGCTGCCCGGCGCCGGCTGGCCCCTGCAAAACAATATTTTTGCCCATTAGTTCCAGGATTGGACGAACAGCTGCAAAAGCTTCAGACTCACCGCCCACCATAATGGCCAGCCGCGCCTCTTTGGCCCCCACATCACCGCCTGAAACCGGTGCATCCAGCGCTTGCAAGCTTTTCGCTTTCGCTGCCTGTTCAATACGGACAGCCAGTTCCGGTGATGAAGTTGTCATGTCCAGGAGATATGTTCCCGGTTTAGCATTATACAACAGACCGTCATTGCCAAAATAGATTGCTTCAACATCTTTCGGATAGCCAATCATCGTGATAATCACCTGGCATTCAGCCGCCAGCTCGGCCACCTTCTCCGACCATAGGGCGCCCTGCTCCAGAAGTTCCTGCGCCTTAGCCTTTGTCCGGTTATAAACTTTGAGACTATAGCCGGCCTTCAGTAAATGACCAGCCATACTTTTGCCCATCACTCCGGTTCCAATAAAACCTATCACTGTGTTCTTTGGTGTTAATGACATTTTCATCACTCCATTCTCTGTTCAAAACAGGAGTGCAGCAATCCTGCGCACCCGCAATTTTCCACCAGATTTTTATTATCGTTTATTCGCTGCAGCGGCGCCAAAGTCCTGTGTCCACCATAAAATTCCTAACCTGTCAGCATTGTGAATACTGTTCGCACCATACCATATGGTCATTGACCATACCCACCGCCTGCATAAAAGCGTAACAAATGGTTGGCCCGGCAAATTTAAAACCCCGTAATAGCAAATCCTTGCTCATAGCAATTGAAATCGCGGTTTGAGCAGGTATTTGGGCAGTGTTGGTCCAGGCGTTAATCAATGGCTTATGACTGACAAATCCCCAGATATAGCGGTCAAATGTTTGGTATTCCTGCTGCGTCCGTAAAAAGGCTTGCGCATTGAGTACCAAGGCATTGACTTTGGCTTTATTGCGAATAATTCCAGGGTTCAGCAGCAAAGCCGCCTTTTTTTCATCATCATACCGGGCAATAAGCTGCGGGGCAAATCCATCAAAGGCGTTCCGCATTGCTTCACGTTTATTAAGAATCGTAACCCAGCTTAACCCGGCCTGCATACCTTCCAGGATAAGCATTTCAAATAAGAGTAAATCGTCATGCACTGGCTTGCCCCAGACCTTATCATGATATTCTATCTCTAAATCAGTCTTAGCCCAGGGACACCGCTTTAATTCCATATTACTCCTCCTCACCGACGGCTGTACGATGAAAACAATCATCTACTGATACTTAGACGCCGTCAAGGGGAAAACCTGTGTAAATAATGAATACCGGCAAATTTTCCGAATATTATACGACCTGAGCATAAAAAACAAGCCCGCAAAATTGCAGGCTTAATCGCGGCTGTTATTAACGTCCCAGTTATACCGGCGGCCTTTTGGTATGCACAACATAGGCCTGATCGGCATAATTTTGGGTATAACTAAAATTCCGCTCTTCAAAGTCAATAATAAAAAGCTCCGGATTTTTGCTCAGATCCAGTTCAAGCGGCGGTCTGTTTAGATGATCGTCAGCAATAATCCGTACAACAGGCGTATTCTTATTTTTTAAGCTAACGCCAAGAATTACGCCGCATTGCTGATTATTCAGCCGTACTGCTTTACCCATTGGGTAGATAGCGATACTCTGATTAAACTTCTCAATCATCGCCGGATTAAAATATTGACCGGCAGCTTTATTCAGTATAGCAACCGCATAATATACCGGCGTCGCTAATCGGTGCGGCAGCCCGACAATCAAACGATCATAGACATCGGCGATACCGATAATCTGAGCGTACTCTGAAATGGCATTTCCCGCAATTCCCATCGGATAGCCGCTGCCGTTCCAACGCTCATGGTGCTGAAAGCAGGCATTAATCACATCATTGGATAAGGTGGGATTCTTGCGCAGAATTTCCAGTGAATAAAACGGATGCCGCCGGTATTCCTCTTTTTCCTCCCTGGCCAAATCCCGGGGGAACTGCCTGGCCAGCTGCGGCGGCAATTTCGTCATGCCGATATCATGAAGCATAGCCGCCAGGCCAAGCTCATCCAACTGTTTCCGTTCATACCCCAAAGCCAATCCGGCCATCACCGCCAACACACAAGTATTGACCGCATGGGAAAACATATATTCCTCTTTACGGCGCAAGTCAAGCAAATGCAGCATATTGCCCGGATTCCGGCTTAGCTGGGCGACCATATCGCTGACAATGTTTTTGACGCCATCCAGCTTTATTCCCTTGCCGGCCTGAAACCCCGCCACAATGCTCCGGGCCTCTTCAACCGCCGCCTGCCGTTGTCCTTGGTCATAGAAATATTCTTTAACATCTGCTATTCCATGAAAATCCGGTTCTCCAACGAACAGTGATGTAATTCCCTTATTGCGGAGATATTGAATATACCTTTCCTTCATTTCTATGCCTTCATGTAGTAAAACCGTACCATCATTTGAAATCAGCGCCTTTGACAGATACATGCCTGGCTGTATTTCATCCAATGTTATGTTTTGCATTCTGATCCCTCCCATGATAAGCATGTTGCCAACAACACTACTATATATATCGGCTGTTCAACAAAATTTCTAAAGTCCTTCGGCCAACATATTCCTGATTTTAGGACCGCAAATACCGGCTTCCTACACCAAATAGCTTCCTCAGACGCCAAAACCCGCATAATTCGCGGGTTTTGGCCAAAATTCAATTCTATTTTAACTCGACCGTTACCTGTACGCTTGCGCTCACTGTTACTTTACCGGCCGGAATATTGGGTTCCGCTCCATCTGCGCTGACGGCTTTCAGCATACGGCTTTCCAGCACTACCGGCTGATAAAACACACCGGACTCATTGACCTGGGAAACCCGGACTACTTTTTTATTCAGTGCGGCGGCAATCACTTCCGCCTTGCGGACGGCATCCCTGACAGCCTCCTGTAATGCCTCATCTTTACTTTCTGTTTCATTTGTTGTCTCAAAGCGGATATAATGAATCTCATTGGCCCCGGCCTTGGTAACTTCATTCACCAGAATGCCGGCCTGGTCGAGCGGCGTACGGATTTCGACACGCTCGGTTACACGATAGCCTTTCAGCTCCGGCAAGCGGTCTTTTTCATAATGGTATACCGGGTTTATCTGATATGTATCGGTTTTTATTTGTTCGTCCGTCACACCACGCGCCTTTATACTGTCTAATACCTGGTTGGCAATATTGGTATTGTCATTCTTCGCCTTTTCCAGATCAGCATCAATGGAATGAATAGAAAGGCTAATGCGGGCAACATCCGGTGAAATCTCTTTTTGACTATTGCCAGTCACCTGAATTACTGTTTTCGGGGCGGCATTGCCAAATGCAGGGACAGCCAGCAGCAAGGTCATCGTCAATACCAGAATTATTTTTTTCAACATTGTGTAATTCCCTCCTGTAAATTAAGCTTCATAAGGATAAACGGAAATAGCATTCGAAAAGTAACGGGTGCTATTTCCTCAACTGTATGAAAAATCATATTCCCTGCGCTAAGCGCTGCACGTGGCCTCGTTTACGAAAAAATTTTCTATCGTTTTTAACGCAAATGAGCTAATATGGAATTTCTGCGGCAACCAGCGAAGCCGCCATTTTTTCCAATTGCTCCGGGGTTTTGGGGCCGGTAATGATTATCTCATACTGGTCAACCTGCACAGTAATGCTGTTGACCCTATCCGCGGCCAAAGGTTGAACCGCTGTTTCATCACCAGGCACCGGCGTTTCGCTGTACGGCGAAAGGTCATTTAACTTTTTGAAACTTTCTCGCTCGAGCCGCCTTTGGATAATCATCACCTCATCCTTACTGCCATAGTGGTAGACTTGCCGGATCATCCCGGCCGTTTCATCAATCGTTACCTGCGGCGCTTCCTGCCCGGGCAGCGTCATCATCACTGTCATTTCCCTTCCGGCTTTACCGGTTATGGAATCAACACTTGCAGTTCTGTTCGCTAATATACTTTGGAGCGGTTTATCTGCAGGCTGCTCTGGCCGTATCCCGTGTTCCGGCGGCGGGGCGGCTGATCGGCCTGCTTTTTCTTCGATAGGCCGGGGTACGGGAACTTCGCGGTTCTGGCCGCTCTGAGGCTGCGGCAGGGTTTCATTTCCTGATTTGTTAACCGCCTGGCCGAAATCGCCTGCCACCCTTGCCTGTTGACTGCTTTCAGGCTGACGGGCAACCTGGGGATCAGCAGCCTGAGGCGAAAGCTGTATAAACACAGCCAGACATACCGCCGCCGCCGTACTGGCCAGGCCGCCACAGATAAACCTTCTATGCTGTTTTTGCTTTGGTCCGCCCAGCTCCGTTGCCAGCTTGTCGGCCATTTGAGATACCAGTAACCGGGGTATGGGATCCTGACTGCGTTTGACCAAAACAGCCATTTCCAGCAATTCCCCGACTTCCTTATCGGCAACTTCAGGCTGACGGCCACCATTTAAATCATCCAGCAACTCTGAAAGAATCTCAGCCTGATTTACCTCGTTATCTTTACACATTGCCCCGCCCTCCTCATTTACGCCGCTGGTCAGTATCAGCCCTCCTGCTCTGTACAGTTTCGTATAAACTGATTTCGCAAGTTTTTCAAAGCCCGTTGTTGCAGCATTTTAACTGCCGGCTCGGTCCTATTCATCTGCAAAGCAGTGTCACGAATAGATAAACCTAAAATCACTCTTAACTTTATTGCCTGGCGCTGATCTTCCGGCAACCCTTCGACCAAACGCGCTATTTGCTGCTCATTCTCCAGCCGCAGGGCATATTCCTCAGGACGCTCGCTTCTATCGACAATGAATTCCTGATATTCGGCAATATCGTAAGCCTTCGGCATCCGCCCATTCTTGCGCCAGAAATCAGTCACCAGATTAACGGCAATCCTCTGTAGATAACGTTTAAACGGAACCGTCAAAATTTGATAGCGCGGCAAAGCGCGAAAGGCTTTCATCAAGGTATCCTGGGTTAGTTCCCGGGCATCATCTTCATTCCCGAGCCGGTGGTAAATCAGCCGGTAAACCGGCTGCCAATAGTTAGAAATCAAGGTATTTAGCGCTTCGCGATCGCCAGCCTTTGCTTTCGCAATCAATGTACTTTCATCATTCACCTTGAAAACCGCCGCCTCCTGTCAAAACCATCCAGTATCTATTTATAACGCTATATGAACCAAAAAGTAACGAGCCATCCTGCTTCATCATACCTGCAAAAAACAAATCCGGCCACTGTGATTGCCAAAACATTTTAAGCTGTTTGCAGAAGAAAAGAAGCTGCCTCTATTTCGAGACAGCGCAATGTAAAATAATTAGTTACCCTTATGTCAAACTACAAATTGTTTTGCGATTTAGTGGCGGCAGCCTGCAAACCGGTCGCCGGTACATCCAAAGTTGCAAAATAATCGGCAATGGTTTCGGCCCTGCGGATTAATTCGACGCCGCCGTCAGCTTTAAGCAGCAACTCGGCTGAACGCAGCTTGCCATTATAATTAAAACCCATCGCAAAGCCATGTGCTCCGGCGTCGTGAATAACAACCCTGTCGCCAATCTCGATGGCCGGCAACTGACGGTCAACGGCAAACTTGTCATTATTCTCGCACAGCGAGCCGGTCACATCATAAACGTGATCTAACGGCAGTCCTTCTTTTCCGACCACGGTAATATGATGATATGCGCCATAAAGCGCAGGACGCATTAAATTTGTCATGCAGGCATCCAGGCCCACGTAGTTTTTGTAAATTTCTTTTTTATGCAGAACGGTTGCCACCAGATAACCATAAGGACCGGTAATCATTCGCCCGCATTCCATGGCAATACGCAGCGGCTGCAAGCCATTGGCCGTAATTTTTTCTTCATAGCTTTTTTTAATTCCCTGGCCGACATAGGCCAGATCAACCGGTTCCTGCTCCGGTTTGTAAGGAATGCCAATGCCGCCGCCAAAATTGACAAACTCAATGTCAATTTCCAGATTTTTCTTGAGTTCTACAATAAGGTCAAACATCATGTCGGCTGTGGCAATAAAGCTGTCGGCATTTAATTCATTAGAAATAACCATGGTATGAATGCCAAACCGTTTTACTCCCTTGCCTTTCATGATCGGATAGGCTTGCAAAATCTGCTCCTTGGTCAGGCCATACTTGGCCTCTTCCGGGTAACCGATAATGGTATTGCCGTTTTTCATTAACGGCCCGGGATTATAACGGAAAGAAATAATCTCCGGAATACCGGCATGTTTTTCCAGGTAATCGATATGGCTGATATCATCAAGATTGATAATCGCGCCCATTTTCCGTGCTGCTTGAAACTCCGCCGCCGGCGTATCATTAGAGGAGAACATAATATCTTCCCCTGTAATACCGGCCATTTCCGCCAGCAAAAGCTCCGGCAGAGAACTACAGTCCGCGCCGATTCCCTCTTCCCGCAGAAATTTCAGGATTACCGGGTTTGGCGTAGCTTTTATGGCAAAATATTCCTTAAACCGGGGAGCCCATGAAAACGCCGCCAATAGCTGACGGGCATTTTTACGAATGGCAGCTTCATCGTAAATATGAAAAGGGGTTGGATATTGCCGGATAATTTCCTCCAGCTGTTGCTTAGTAAAAGGTAGCGTTTTTTTCGCCATAATAGCGCCTCCAGTTATCAATTTTAGCATATCAGCAAAATAGCAAAGCGGTTTGCGAGGAGCATCTCGCAAACCGCTAAAAAAGCATACTTTACGCCCAGCAGTGCAAGATAGCGCTCCATACGGTTACGTATGACAGTCCTGTATTTATTCAACACAGAACCAGCCATGGTTTCCAGCCAAGAAACCACTGCTTCGGCGGTTAATCCGTTCTGCACCCGTCATCGCCGGCAACTCGGGGCACATACTCTTATTACACCGCACCTCTATCTCAATTCCCTATAAGTTATATTGGCTAAATTTTAAGGCATTCAGCCAATACTGTCAACCCGGTTTTTGACATATCTTTAAATTATTGCCCTAAACACGAATTGAACCGCCTTTTTCCAGAATAATTGCGGCGCGTTCCCGTCCGGTCTCCGGCCCGTGGGTATACCCGACAACAGCAAAATGCCGGCTCAGACGTTTGGCCAATTCCTCATAGTTTTTGGCTTTCCCTCTTAGGCAAGTTGATAAATGCACCGTTTCCACACCGTTTTTCAACATCATTGCAATTTTATGCTCAATATCGCCGCCGGCATGCGAAAAAGTGACAAGCTCAATATCTCCCTGATAACGCGCAAAAGCATCTTTGCACTGAAAAAAAGCGTTCAGGCAGCCCTTGCCGGTACAACGCTGCATAGTCTCTTCCCGGACTAATATTGCAATTTTCATGGTTCACCTCAGCTTTTCCCATGTTCATTATATTGACATTGGCGGGCTTTGTCAAAAAGCACTAAGTTTTGAAATTCCGGGCAAACTAATTTTACTGCACCGAACTCAATACGCTATAATAGCACTAAAACTATTGATTGACAGGAGAGAACGCTTATGGCTTATTGGCTTGCCAAAACTGAACCGGATAGTTATAGTTATACTGACCTTGAACGCGTAGGCCGCGACCGCTGGAATGGCGTAAAAAACTTTACAGCTTTGAAACACATCGGCCGGATGAAGCCGGAAGATCTTGTCTTCATTTACCATACCGGCAAGGAAAAATCAGTCGTCGGGGTAGCCGAAGTAGTTTCATCCCCTTACCCGGATCCGTCTGAAGCCGATAAGCGCTTCTTGGTTGTTGATGTCAAACCACGCTACCGCCTGACCTGGCCGGTAACCCTAAAAGAAATAAAGCGGAATCCCGCTTTTGCCGAATGGGAGCTTGTCCGGCAATCCCGCCTTTCGGTCATGCCCGTAACAGAGGAGCACTGGCAATTGGTACACGGTTTGGCCGGCCAACCTGAATGAAGCCGCCTTGCGGGCTGCGGATGAGGATTTCCTGAAAGCAGCCTGAAACAATCCCGGTACTATCAGAAGGCGTGTCACAGTGCGTTTTTTAAAAAACGCACTGTGACACGCCTTCTTGAGAAACACCCCGTCCAGGAATGTTCTGTTATCGGACGCAGCCGGTATCGATGCTACCTACGTCTGGAATCTTAAATCTATACTGTCTAATCCTAATTCACAACTTTGCCAAGACACTAGCCTACGATGATGTTTTTTTCTTTAAATTCTTCCTCGGTATTGCAAAAAGTAAGCTTGCCATAATCACGGCGATTGTCGATATACTGCGGTATGCCCGCTTTTCGCAGGGCATCGCTGAATATGACATAGTCATAGCGGCCGCTGCCGTCAATATAGGTGGCGTGATTTAAAACTTCACTCCGTACCAGGTAAGTACAGTGAATGACTTCTACCTCAATTAATCCTTTAATTGACTGGTACAATATTTCAAAATATAAATTTGAATACTTATAGTAACCATTTTCATCGGTGACAAAGTGAAAATTGGCATAATTGCTCAACAAATTATCGCCGTTTTTAAGCAGCGGCCCAATCACCGGCAGCCCGGTATGCAGCAGGATCTCCAAGGTCTCAGGAATAATAAAATTATCGCAGTCAACGACAAAATAGTGAGTTCCCCGGTCTTTGGCCCATTCCACCGACTCCTGGCGCAGCCTGGTCAGCACCGAGAGCTTTAACGGATTCCAGTCATGCGGACCATAATCCTGCACCCGTTCCTTAACATCACTGGCATCATAATAAATTTCAGAATATTTGCCCCGTACTTTTTCTATCCACTGCTCAAGAATAGTCGCAGTATTATCTTTGTTGTTATTTGTGCGAATATACAGCTTGATCCTGGCAGCCGGATAAGTCTGACTCTCAATCAAACGAAGATATAATGGTAAAACATGAGCTTTGTCCTTGGCCAAAATGGCAATGGTTACAAACTCTGTATATTCCATTAGCGAAAATTCACACCCCTCAAATTTAGTTTAACCCGCTTTTCACTCTGCTTAGATCGACATCAACCATCATCTCAATGAGTTGCCGCAGGCTTGTTTTTGCTTCCCAGCCCAATATTTTTTTGGCTTTAGCCGGATTCCCGAGCAGAACATCCACTTCCGCCGGCCGGTAAAACACCGGATCAATCACAACATAGTCCTCATCGTTGAGACCAACATAGGCAAAGGCAATCTTACACATATCTCTTACCGTAGTTGTCCGCCCGGTAGCAATAACGTAGTCGTCCGGCTGATGTTGCTGCAGCATTAACCACATTGCTTCGACATAATCACCGGCAAACCCCCAGTCCCGCTTTGCGTCAATATTGCCCAGCCGCAGCTCCTGCTGCCTGCCCAGCTTTATTTTCGCTACAGCGTCCGTAACTTTTCTTGTTACAAACTCGATACCGCGAAGAGGGGACTCATGATTAAACAGAATACCGCTGCAGTTAAACATCTGAAAACTTTCACGATAGTTTACCGTCATCCAATGGCCAAACAATTTTGCAACGCCATAAGGACTGCGCGGATAAAACGGGGTTGTTTCAGACTGAACAGCTTCATGAATCAGTCCAAACATTTCACTGCTTGACGCCTGGTAGAACTTTATTGATTGATCCGTTTGCCGGATGGCTTCTAATACGTTTAGAACCCCTATACCGGTGGATTGCGCTGTCAAGATGGTTTGCTGCCAGGATGCGCCGACAAAGCTTTGTGCTCCCAGATTATATACTTCCGAAGGTTTGGCTGTAACAATCGCGCGGATAATTGAAGCTAGATCAGTCAAATCCCCGCTGATCAGTTCAACCTCATGTTCAATGCCTAAAAAGTTCAGACGCCAGGTAGTCGCTGTTGCTCTGCGGGCAATCAGTCCATATACCTTATACCCTTTATCTAATAATAGCTTGGCTAAATAAGCCCCATCCTGTCCGGTAATACCGGTAATTAATGCAGATTTCATCCAACCCCTCCAGACCTTCTAATGTGAGTGGTTTTGCCTTGCACGCAAAACGATATGTATTATCGTATGCAGACATTCACCCGGAGGTGTCAGCGGTGACTGAATTCCGCCAGGGGGGCGAATTCTTCCGGTAGCCGCCGGCCGCGGAAGCCGCCTGCCAGCCAATCGCAAAAAAATACCCCTCAGTGCGTTACGCTGAGGGGCCAAACGTGTTACTAGTGAATGAAGTATAGTAATATATTAACATCCCAATATTAGAATTTTATTAGAACAGAAATATTCTCTATTATTTTTTGCTCTACTACTTGAAATGAGTTATCGCCTTGGCAATACCATCCTCTAATTCCTTCCAGGCTTTTTCAGTGCCTGCTTTGACATTGTCCCAGGCCAGTCCGCCAGACTCCTTTAGTTGCTCGTATTCAGCCACAAAATGATCCCGTTTTCTTTCAAGGTTTTCTATTTGGGAAAGGTACTCTGCTTTCATATCAGATTGGGCTTCAGCAACTTTTGCTCTCATTTCTGCCAATTTTTCATTATACTCGTTTAAATTTTCTTCAAGTTTTTGTATGTACACATTTCTTTTTTCCATATTCCTATCCCCTTTATTCTGTTTTTGATCAATGAACGCTTAAAGCCGCGCTGTCGTTGGCAAAGGTTTCAATAGAATCCAGCAAATTTCCCCGAAAGTTAAGTTTTTTACTGCCATAATACCAAGTCGAATCGTTTGCTTCAGTTTGGAAGGGTTTACCCCAACTGAGCCGTACCTGTTCTTTCGTCATGCCTTCTTTTATATTTCCGGCTTGAATTTCATTCCACAAATCAGCGGATCCGCCAAGGCTGATTCTTGGATCTTCCATAAATAAGGCTTCTTGCCACGGCGGAGTCTGAGTCCAGGATTCAACCGGCCTGTTGGTCCAACTGTAAGCAATAGGTAAAACAGCCTTTCTCCCATTTACTAAAACAACCAGTAAAATCGGCTCCTGCGATTGATTCCCGGCATATACATCAACCACTGACATCGGACTGCCGATCGTAACGGCTACTGGCATTCGCATACTATCCCCGCCGGTGTCCTGTAGTCCTGACAGCTCTCTAGACTTAGAATAAACCGTTTTTCCCAAAAACTGCTGCCGGGCGCTATTCAGATCAGCAGTTAACACCAAACCTTCCAGTTGCCCGCGCATCGTACGCCCAGTCAATTTCTCGCCGGTGTCATTTACCGTCATGTTCACCATGTACTCTTGCTGATTATAGCCAACTGCAAAAGGCACTGTTTCGGTAACGGTAACCTGCTTTCCCACATATTCAGAGTAAGGAATACGGGCTGAACGGTCTCCCTGAAATCCCTGAGCGGCCCGGTCTGCTGTAAAGATCTCATAGCCCCCGGCTTGCTTATCGGCAGTTAGCGCAAGAAATGTAAAGGCCTGCCCTGCCCATTGTTCAATTTTCAGATCACCCGGCGGTATTTCGCGGGGTATCTCCGCCGAACCAGCAGCCCCGGCGGCAGAAACGAATATCAAACTCAAAACCAGCACCATACGTAAACAAAATACTTTCATTAAATAATTCCTCCCATATTCAGCTTTTCTTTTCCACAATGAGGCAATAAACTGCTTTTACCCATAAAAAAAACCCCCTACTGCGGATATTCGGCACGTGCCGGCGAGTGTGATGTCACACCCAGTCTTCTATCCTGTGGCGGCTAAGCACAATATAGAGTTGTTGCCAGTTGTTTGTAAATTCAAACAACTTATAATTTATTATATAATAAATAACGCTTAATGTCAAATATTGTTTTTGCAGAATAGACAATTATATTTCTATATTGTACATTTGCAGATTGGCCTCAGGTTCCTTGATCATTTATAAGTCTGACTAACCGGTCTTTATCATGGCTCCTTAAGTCGTATAGGCCTAAATAAAAAATTCCAGCAGTTCATCCAATCGGCTCCCTCGTTCTGGTGCTCATGGCCCCTCCCGCGCTTGATCTACCGCGGAACCGGAATCCCGGATGATGATGCTTAAATATACTTTCCCGGTCTTGGTCCGAAGCAGGCTTGAAACTACTTCGCCCAGGAACTGCGTCTGATCTTTGCGGATAAAGCGCAATTCGGCTGCCGCCACGCCATTTTGTCTGCTTTTTTCAAGAACAGACTGGAAATATGAAACCCCGGGATCAACTACACCGCCTCTGCCGCTACGAAGCAGTTCCTTGTGCGACATCCCGAACAAGTCGCAGGCAGCAGGGTTAGCATCAAAAATCTTTCCGTCAGGTGCGGTTAACAGGATAGCATCCGGACTCCCGGCAAATATGGGAAAGAAATACAATGGATACTGAGTTTCCTGCCGTAACTCGCCGTTGAACTGCTGTCCGGACCTGCCGGCAGTCCAATACTTTTCGCAAAAATCCCCTATGACTGCACCAAAAGATCCGAAAATTATCCCGGTTAAAATGGGAGAATGTAGTAACGGCCAGATTACGCCCAACTGCATAAAAACGGTTAACCCAACGAATAAGCCGGTAAATTTCGTCGTAACCGCTCCGCCTTTTTCAGTTACGCTGTTTATTTCGCGGGCTTTATTATAGGCCTGCCACATCGAATAGCTCCAAATCCCCGGATAAAACAACATCCACTGGAAGTTGGCGTCGGTAAGCTCATTTACCTGCGGCGAAAGGTTAAAGGAATGAATGATCGCGTAGTTCAACTTAGCCAGAATATTAGTACCAAACTCCAGAATAATTAAAACAGCGCCGACGATAAAATCCCGGTTATACATTTGGCCAAATCCGGGCAGCATCGCAGACCAAAGCAATGCTGCATAAGGCGTGCGCTTTTGATTTTTAAAATCTGGCGGCATGATGATCACCCTTCTAACATACTAAGGATAGTATCACACCAGATGAAGTATTTAATACCATGAGCAGGCTTGAAGCATTGTATGGCCTAAATGTGCGGAATATGAAAAATAAGATCTTCGGCCATAGCTCAAATAACTTAGTCCCTCCCTGATAGTCACAACATAATATACTATAGAATGAATATCAGGGAGGCTTATCTATGGACTATTCTGGAAAATCAAACAGCCATTCATTTGGCGAATTCCGCTACCTTCGGACGAGACATTATTATAAACATCACCATCATTGTAACTGCAACTGCAATTGCAGCTGCAATTACATGTATAATCCTTGCTGTTTTGTTGGGCCCGCTGGGCCCACTGGGCCTGCTGGCCCCACAGGCATTACAGGAACTACTGGCGCAACCGGAATTGCCGGCCCGACTGGCCCTACCGGCCCTACTGGGCCATCCGGCGGGCCTAGTGGCCCTACTGGAGCTACTGGCGCTACCGGTCCTACTGGCGCTACCGGGGCCACCGGCGCTGGCGCTACCGGAGCCACCGGCCCTACCGGAGACACTGGCGTTACCGGCGCTACTGGACCTACCGGCGCTGGCGCTACCGGAGCCACCGGCGTTACCGGAGTCACCGGCTCTACCGGGGCCACCGGGGCCACTGGCGCTACCGGCGCTGGCGCTACTGGAGCCACCGGCGTTACCGGAGTCACCGGC
>NZ_FNHB01000003.1:169105-279090 GCF_900104455.1 Dendrosporobacter quercicolus | reverse complement strand
TTCTGCATCTTATCTCCGGATTTGCTGCCCTCACTATAGCGGACCCAGCACCACATCACAGCAGTGCATTTTTCAATTATTTCAAGTTTATCAAGGGCAAAAGGCAGAAATAACTTAAGTTTATCTGTGTCCATCTTTAAACACAGTGATGCCTGTAATGCCGAATCCAGCAAACTTGGATGCAAGCCGAATTGGTCACGTGTATTAGAAACTGACGATGGCAGGGACAGCTTAGCCACTATCTGCCCCGCTCCCATATATATTTTTTCAATCCCCTGATGTCCGGGACCATAATCGAGTCCTATCAAGCTGAATGCTTCGTAGCATTGGCTGGAGCTAAGACTGCCTTGACTGCACTGAGCCTGCAAAGCGTACAAATCCAGTGTTGGAACTTCGCCAGCCAAGCTCAGCATAGCGATTCCCTGACTGTATACGATAGGCTCTGTGCCAATTTGAGGCTCACTATAGATTTCAAAAGTAATCTCTCCGCTCTTTTCAGGAAAGAGTCCAATATGCACCTGAATCGGTTGATCTCCCACGACAATTGGCCTGGGCCAAACAATATTTTTGAGCAGGATTCCTATTTGTTCATCTTTCAATTCGCCTGTTGCCTGTTGCACTGCCGCCCGGGCCATCTCAAGATAAGCCACTCCGGGTAACACTTTCTGACCCTGCACAACATGATCAGTCAGGAAAAATTCCTGGCCTGTAAACGTTGAACTGCTACGTTGTTCAGAAAAATTCGATGTGTTTTGATGTAGTAACGGATGGACGAAATTTAGTTCGCCCGATCCTGTTAGGATATTAGACTTCTCCGCGATACTGTTAAATAGCCAAAAACGCTTCCTGGCAAAAGGATAAGTTGGAAGATTGGCCCGTTGTATCTTGCCATCCGGGAAAATCATCTTCCAATTGAAGTTATGCCCATTAACATACAGTTCAGCCAAAGCCATAAGCTTATTGCAATATTCCTGGCTATCCTTCAACGCATTTGCCTGCAACTCTTTAATAATATTTTGACCCAACTCTGAAAAAAGAGGCTGTCTCTGTCTGTCTTTCTCTATATTACTCTCTGTAAAATATCCTCCGGCTTTTCCTGTTTCCAAAACTTGCTTTAATTTATCCTGGAGTTCTTGTACATCCTTTATCACCAAAACAGACCTTATTGCAAAATGCTCCCTGCCACAAAGCGAGGTTGCACTAATATCCATGAGATCAGTTTCCTGTCCTTTATTCTCCAGCCAACGTTGCAGATCCTGTTCCTTCTGTCGCAATGCTGCTTCGCTTTTGGCGGATAAACAAATTAAATAATAAGGAAGTTTAGACCTGGGATGACTGGTAGTAACAGGTGCTTCTTCCAGAACCACATGGGCATTTGTACCTCCAAATCCAAAGGAACTTACGCCTGCTCGTCGGGGAAAAGCTTCATTGTTTTTATCTACTGGGGGAATCCATTCTTTTAACTGATCTACAAAATAAAATGGACTGTTTTCACTTATAATGCGATGATTTAACTGTTTGAAATTTTGCAGCCCGGGTAACTGTTTATGTTTCATGCACAATAACACTTTGATTACCCCGGCAATTCCCGCTGCAGGTTCCAAATGACCGATATTGGTTTTGACAGACCCCAAACCGCAATAGTTTTTTCCTAATGTTTGTCCCTGTTGCGTAGTAAGGCTGGCGAATGCTTTTTGTAATCCCTGAAACTCAATGGGATCTCCCTTGGGAGTACCAGTTCCGTGAGCCTCGATATAGCTGATGCTCTCAGGTGCAACCCTCGCTTGTCTATGCGCTGCTACAATCACATCTGCTTGGGCATCGGAACTAGGATAGGTTAAGGTATGGGTTTTCCCATTATGATTCACCGCGCTTCCCTTTAAAATGCCATGAATAAAATCACCATCCGCTAGAGCTTGTTCTAAAAACTTGAGCAAAATCACACCTGCGCCTTCGCCGCGTACATAGCCGTCGGCACTTTCATCAAAAGTTTTACAAGAACCTGTTGGCGATAACAAACCGGTTTGGGAAAGTGAAATAAAGCGAGTAGGAGTCAGTAATATGCTAATTCCCCCAACCAGCGCCATGTTACACTCTCCTAAAAATAAAGATTGAATGGCTGAATGAATGGCATTAAGCGAACTAGAACAAGCACTATCTACAGAAAGACTTGGTCCTTTTAAATTCAAATAATAGGAAATACGATTAGCAATTAAGGCTGCCGAAGTGCCTGTAGAATAATGAGTTTCAATTATATTACATTCTCTTTCTTGCAATTCCTTATAATCAAAATTAAATGACCCGGTGTAAACACCAACTTTTTCCCCCGATACCTGGGAAGGACAAATCCCTGCATCCTCCAAACAAGCCCAACTAAGTTCTAACATGATTCTCTGCTGTGGATCCAGCGCTTCGACTTCACGGGGAGAAAGACTAAAAAATTCGGCGTCAAAAGCATCAACATCATCAATAAATCCTCCCCACTTACTATTACTCTTATTTAATTGACTTTTAGGGTCTCCCCAAAAATCTTTCCAATCCCAACGATTATGAGGAATTTCCTGAATGCTTGAATGTCCCTGTTTAATGTTTTGCCAAAACCCCTCATAATCTGCAGCTCCTGGAAATCGGCACGCCATACCGATAATGGCTATATCCTGTTGCTTGTCCTGAACGATCTTCTCAATCCCTTTTCTATACTTTTCCTCATCAGATTGGTGTCTGCTCTCTTTCATAATATCTCCTTTCTGGTTTCCTCGGTTCATTTTTACTTCCATTTTGAACTACTGCCTAGCAAATCATAATCGCATCTGATTAGACGGTGACTTTCCACAATACATAGCCCGGCTCAATCTAGTTTCAAGTAACATGCGCGCCAAAGAATATTTCACCATAAAATTGCACTTAAACTGATCAGCCCCCCTTTTTCGATAATTGTAAATGTCATCAATAATGAAAATGCCGCTATTTTGATATACGCTGTCGATTAACTTTTGACATCCAATCTAAATACGGCATTTTGATGATAGAGTTCTTTACTCATATGGTAATATTAAATTCCTGATCGAAAACATAAAAGCGGCAGTTTACTTCAATGTATCCCCCCTTTATTTAGAGCCCTTTACAATCCTTCATTTTTCATTTACATTTATAAAATTATTACCACCATCCTAAATTTGTGTGTAGTTTTAAACATTGAATAAGGTGAACTGATGATTAAATTTCTGGTATATCAGTCAGAATGTGCAAAGCTCAAAATAATCCGGTGCAATTTTATAAAAGTTACACCGGCTTGGCCATTGCCACAAATCGAGGAACCCGCTGCTTAAGCTTGACCTTAGCAGCGGGTTCTATAATTTCTAATAACAATAAATGGTTTTGTTGAAGGGAGATTTACTTTCACGGCGCATAGCTCTCAAGTGCTGCCCACAAATCCCGATTCCCTAAAGAATCATAACGACTTTGAGGAACTAAGACAGCACCCCACTTCCTAACATATGACTTTTCCCCAGCGTTTGCTCTACGCCTCCGCAGATGCAATCTGAAAAAAATTTACCATTGCCTTGCTATTCTAAATTTTCAGATACTTTATAGTAAAACAATACCATATATTATAAAATTTGTCAATTTATTTGTGGGTTATTTCACGAAAGACTCCTTCGCTTTTAAAAAGGGTTGTGCCAAGTATAGCGCTGATTACTAAAGCGAAAACAATGGCTAAAGTTAGTCTCTCCTGACAAATAGAAAACAGGTTAATGTATTCTAAAAAAAGGTAATTTAGTAATTTTATGGAATTAAAAAAGAGTATACCGATAAAATACAATTTCAATATTATTTTTGGGGAGGGAAGTAAATTGTGAAAGAATGGTATGTTTTACATATCACCTGTGGAAAGGAGAAAATAATTCAATTAATTTGCCGGAAGCTGAATCCAAGCTGCGAAATTATTAATCCAAAGAAAAAAATTCCTTGGCGAAAAAAAGGCCGCGTTATCACTTTAATAAGACCGCTGTTTGAAGGTTATTTATTTGTTTCAACAACCAATGAGAACATTAAAGAGTTTCATTATCTGCTGCAAAAGCATAGAATGAATATTGGTTGGCTGGTTTACAGTGCAGGCTCTCTGCTACCTATATCTTCTCAAGAAAAACAATTAATTCAAACATTAATGGATAATGAAGGAATCGTCGGAATTAGCAGGGTCAAACAGACTAACAATCAAATTGAAATTATTAACGGACCATTATTAGGGTTTGAAAAAATGATCAAAAACTATTCCCGCCGGGAACAGCGGATCACTGTAGAAATCCCCTTGCTGCAAGAAAAAAAGCAGATAAAACTGGGCGCAATTTTAATAGGCTCAAATGGAAAAATGTTAAACACCACCAAATACGATTGAACTGGCCTTATTTATTTTTCATACCGTACTTTTATAATTATCATCCGCGCCTAAAAACAAAGCCGGGAAACTAAGTAAAGTTTCCCGGCTTTGTCGCCCCTGAAGGCGATTGGTTTAAATCCAATTGTCTTGGCGCTAGCCATTAGCGCCCATGATGCATATGCCCGCCGGCCGCACCAGGATCCCAGCCCATAATCGTCGGGTCAACCATACCAAAGATCATCGCAATATGGGCGACCACAAGAAAGACCGTTAACAGAATAAAATGCAGCTTGGTTTTATCATCACTGGATTTATCCTTGCCAATGACCCCCAGCTCCAACAGCGCGATTCCAAACAGCGGCACCACACCGCTGAGATAGGCGCCTACCGCCAGCACATCAGCAATACCACGCCACTGAATATGGGGAACGGTTGTAATCATTAGATTTAAGAATATCCCGAGGAAATAAAACCCCAGAACAATGCCAATCCATTTATTCCAGGTTCGCCAGCCGCCGGGGCCGGAATTGCGGTAGAATACTGTGAAAAATTCGGTCGCTACCAGCGCTTCAGCCAGCCCTACCGGTATAACCATGTATAGGATAAGATTCCATGGCTGATTCACTGCCAGTAGCTCCATGTAATTTGTCATCATCATTATTTACTCACCATCCTTATTGAAGTGCTTTTATTATACACAGCAAATGTGAAAAACTGGTGAAGGTAAATAAAAAATCTGATGATTAACCGAAGCCTTGCTTCAGAGCATTGCGTTTCTCTCCCTGTTACTCAATAATCTCGGAAAAGTAAATGACCGAGACCGTATCCTCCAGGGTTATTGTTTTCTGATATATTTGCTCGAAGAAAGCAATCAGCTCCTCAATTGTTTTTATCTCCGGATTTTGATGGTCTAAATCCTGTGTTGTCAGGTCAACAATTTTTTTTATGAGAATCCGGTCAATAATTGCCGGGTAGAGTTTTCTCTTTTGTTCAAATTTTTTCCCGACAGTGATCCAAACAATGGAATTATCATGATATTTATCTCTGACATCTCCTAACCGGACAGTACAGTTCTTTTGACGGGCGATTAACAACTTTTCGTGATTATGCGATTGAAAATTAAGTGCAAACATTAGCTACACTCTCCTCTTTTAAATTAAAAACCATGCTGCTTTTATTATATCATTTATTATCAATCCGGCTAACACTATTTACAATTTTCAACCGTAAAAAAGAGCGCTCTTGGATTTTAGAAAAAAAAGAGCTGTCTCAAAATTGAGACAGCCCTTGTGTGGGTCTACCATTTATTTTTCTGAAACAGAAGCTTTTGATTACCATCAGGGTCTGAAGATGTGTAATATTCCTCCAAATACAATCAACGATACCGCCATAAAAGCAAAGTATTTTAGTCCGTCCAGCAAAGATGTTTGTGGTTTCATTTCAGGTGTCATAATCAGCAGCCCCTTTCCTTTTAAGCTAACTTAATTATATGCTAATTGTATGTATATTGTAAATATTCTTAAAATATGAAATTTTCGAATGACATTTTAAGATCATTATTCTTTTTACGAATGAATCGCATTCTATAAAAGAATGAATATTCTTCACTTTTGCTCATCTAGGGCTTATTTCCAACCAGCTAAAGGGAAGCCGGTGCTCTCTGTACAGCTCTGAAGTTTCCGCTCAGCCGGCATTGTCGCCGCTTACCTATATCCCGCGAGGGGAGGCTCCGATACCGGCCAGTCCTGCCTACTTTACAAGCTCTGCCGGGATGTGTTAAAGTGAAACTGGTCAGATCCTTAAATACCGATAGGTTAGCTGAATTTCTGGGAGGTATTCGATGTCTAATCATGAAATACTGTCAATGCAGCCGGGACGCGATCTGGATGTAAAGCTGGCCTTGGATGTAATGGGTTATCTCTGGATCACCCACTGGCTGCAGTTTAGCGCTGAACTGGCGGTCAAATGGCTGGGTACACAGCAGGAACTTGCCGAAGCCGGCGGCGTGTTTAAAGCTGTCAAACCGGAAGATTTCCAGGCGCTCAAATACCGGGAAAACTTTGCCGAAAGCGTTCCCGCTTATTCCACTGCGGCGGACGAATCAGCAAAAATAACGGCTAAAATGGCTGAGCTTGGCTTTCAATATAGTACCGAAACGACAGTTGCCAGCGGCAATACCGTTTATATTGTCGGATTTTCCAAATCAGGTAAGACCGCTGCCACAGCCAGGGCTGCAACTCTGCCGGAAGCCGTTGCCAAAGCAGCATTGCTTGCCGTCGCCTGATTAAAGGAATGAACAGTATGCCAATGATCACAATAGCCGGCCGGAATATCAGCTACACGATCAACTATAAAAACCGGAAAACCATCCAGCTTAAAATCATCGGAGCCGATCAGTTAGCGGTCAGCGCGCCCCCCAATACTTCACTGGCGGAACTAGACCGCATCATCCGGACAAAGGCGGGCTGGATAACGAAAAAAATGCTTTACTACCGGCAATTGGCGGCCAACCCGGTAAACGCCTCCTGGCATCACGGGGCAGCGCTGTTGTTTATGGGCAAACCGTATACCATCAGCATTCACCTCGCCGCCCAGCACTCACTCGTCGAGCTGTCGGAGGATGTCATAACAGTAACCACAGCCGGTAATACCGCCGCCGCAGTGCCCGGACTACTTAAGGCCTGGTACATTAACCAGGCGGCAGCCCTGCTGCCCGGCCGGACAGCCGAATGGAGCGGAAAGCTTGGCGTTCAGCCGAACCGCATTGTCATCAAAGAACAGCAAACCAGATGGGGCAGTTGTTCTTCTTTGGGAAATATTAATTACAACTGGCGCATCATTATGGCCCCTGCCTCCGTCATTGATTACCTTGTTGTCCACGAGTTATGCCATCTGAGAGTGCCCAATCACTCGGCTGATTTCTGGCGGCTGGTTGGCGCATATTTGCCTGATTTTAAAGAACGCCGGAATTGGCTTAAACAAAATGGCGCCCTACTGTCCCGGCCATTGTAAAATTCCGGGCCGTAACCGAATTCATGGTCTTAACAACCATCGCATAATAAAGGCTGCGCTGATTTTTCACTCAGCACAGCCTGTTTTTGCCGTGAAGATGTATTTATGAGATTCCGCTTGCTTTGTTATCTCCTGCGAGGCCGGCGTCCGCCTCCGAAACCTCCGCCAAAAATCATCCAGGCCAGCAACCCCAGCACGGCTATGTTGCCGACTTCACCGCCGACTACTCCCAGATCTACCAGCACTGATATTGCCGTCAAAACCCCCAGATACGACATGCTCTTTTTAAGATCAATATAAGGATGACGTTTCAGTAATAGATAGGCGGATATTAATACGGCAAAATCAATAATAACCCACACCAGCGGATTTGCAAACACATACTTTAATAAACTGCCGCCGATCATAACCGCAAATACTTGCAGCCAAATTTGATTCACTATCGCAAACCTCCCAACATTTAATCATTATACCATTATCCTAACATTTGCCCACTGATTAAGTCAATTTAATCAACAATCTGCGATGCCAGAGCTGCACAGCAGGACGCAGTTCAGCGTTTTTACGGCATCCCGCGAAAATAGCGTGATTGCAATTTATTCATCGCGATACAGGACAAAATAAAATAAATGTAGAATAGCAAGAAATTAATCATCCACATTCTAAATCCCTGTAAATACTTGTTTACCATCATCAAACCGCTATAGTTAGGGGTCATTTTATGTCAAAGCAACGAATTCAGGCCATTGAATACATTCGCGGCATAGCAATGCTCGGTGTTATTGGCATCCATACCGGCGCATATTCTTTAGCAAATCCGTTGGTAAATGTCCATTTGTTTGCCTGTTTTGAAATTTTGACCAGATTCAGCGTCCCCATTTTCTTTTTTGTCTCGGCCTTTGGCCTATTTCACAAGCAGGACTTATCAGGAAAATTCGACTACCGCCAATTTATGAGCCGGCGTCTCCGGGCAGTCCTCCTTCCGTACCTGGTATGGTCACTGTTGTATATGCTTCATTATACCTGGATCAGCGGCGATGCAGCCATCTGGAAGCCCCAGCTTTTATTACAGTATATCGCCTTTGGGCTTGCTTCCTACCAATTATATTTTCTGGTCATACTGCTATGGTTTTATTCCCTGATGCCGCTCTGGCGGGTAGCCGTACGGCGAATATCCGCCAATCCCCTGCGGAGTCTTTGTCTCCTGCTGCTTTTGCAAATAGCGGTTAATTATTACTCAAGTTATATTCTGACGCCAAATTTCTCCAATTACTATATCAATGTTGCGATTAAACACCGACTAAGCTATTGGGTTGTTCACTACCTGTTTATCTTTATCCTCGGCGCTGTCTGCGCCGTACACTACCGGCAATTTCTCCATTACCTGAAAAACAATCGCCCAGCCATCCGGTGGTCGTTGCTCTTGTCCGTAACCGGTATGCTGGGCTACTACTACTTTCTGCTGTATTCCAGAGGCTATTCGCCGGAGCAGGCGGTAAACACCGCCCATCAGCTCAGCCCGATCGGCGTTATTTACACGTTAACGGCAACACTCTATCTGTGTTCGGAATTTACCTTTACCGCCCTGCCTACAGGGCTGAAAAAATTTCTGTCGGCTTTAGGCCGGCACTCTTATCCGGTTTATCTGGTTCATCCCTTGGTGATGTACCATCTGATTGACGGCATTGCCCGGTCCGGGAAACTAATGACCGCTCCGGTGACTATCGCTTTCTTCACGCTTACGATCGCGGTTAGCATGGCCTGTGCGGTGCTGCTGGAAAAGACCGGCCAGTTTATTCCGCTCATCAGCCTTTTGCTCACCGGCAGTTTAGGTAAAGCAAAAATTAAGCAGCCTGTTGGTAAAACGCACTCATTAGGTTAACCCCAGCCGGTCCCGCTCTGACTGTGTAATCAGCGCCGGTTCGGAAAAATCAAAAGGACCGGGTATTTCCTGTCTGGATTTGCGTTGTTTGGTTTTCAGCCAGTATAACAGTAAAATTTGGCAGAACTTTTTTAATGATTTCGGATTGCCTCTCACGCCCGGATATTCGGCCCAGCAAGCATAAATCCGGGCGATGATTTCAGCAGGTGAACTTGTCAATTCCTTCCTGGCAATTAATGTAGCCAGCATTACGCACTCTTTGATAATGACAAACAGTGCTTTCTGCCGCAGCCCGTCCGTCGTATGCCGAAATTTCAATTCAGCGGCCAGCAGACGCCGCCCGGCGTCCAGCAACGGATACAGCGCAGTAAAACCTTCTTCCAGCCCGTGTTGGGAAACAGCCAGCCGTGCTGTTTGGGCAGCGGCTGAAATTACCAGCAGCCATAGCTGTTCATCAGACCGTTTTTCAGCCACGGTAAACAAAAAGTCAATAAGTTCCGCAGCCATGTTGGAACGAGGATTAAGGGCAGCCGTTCCGGCCAGATTCTGCCACTCGGCAATGAATAAGGCCAAAGCCGGCTTGGGCGCCGCTTGCTCTTTTGCATACCGCCGTCCTAAAGATAATACACTGGCAAACAGCACATGATCATCGGCCTTAATCACCCGGTGCAGCCACTCGCTTAATACTCCGGCAACCTCTTCGGCAATCGCCTGATCAGCCAAATCCAGATTGCCCACTCTGCCGCTGATTTCCCGGAACAATGCTTCATCACGACGCCGGAGCGCCATCAGACCAAGGATCTTCAACGCCCGCAGGCCCGCTGAAGTCAAACGTCTTTTTGCTTGATTCTCCGGTTGTTCTAGCATTGAGAAAATCTGATCGGCAATTTTGGCCAGCATGAAACTGTGTCTGGCTTTAAAAGCTACCATGGCAATCAGGGTTTGCTGCTCGATGGCAGCCACCTGCTCAGCATCCTTAAGGTTGCGCAGCAAAGGCTTATAGGCATCCAGGACATAGCCGGCGATATCAGCCTGCCCGGTGCGCAGGGCAGCCACCGCCAGAGCCATCAGCCGCATTGCTTCATTCTTGCGGACCAAACCTTCCCCGAACGCCAGCTTCAATAAGTCAACCGCCTGATAAGCGATTGGCTGGTCAGCCTTGGCTATGGCCAAATTAATGCAAAGATAAAGCTCCTTTAACAAACGGCCGGCGTACGCTTTACCCGGGCTGTGACCGTTAATTCTGCTCAACCGCACAGCTAACAGCCTGATTCGCCAGTCTAAACGCCGCAAGAAATACCATCTGACCAACAGAGTTATCCCGAGTAGACTTAACAATCCGCCCAAAAGTTGCATACAGCGCCCTCCGTCCTAATTTACAACCGCATGTACCTTGTCAGCCATTATCCGATCGTTTTAAGGCTGCAAAGCACTAAGCCGCTCCGTTCTCCCACCTGGAATAGATTGTGAGAGAATGAGAGCGGCTTAAGTCTAACTCAATTACCGGGCGTTTATTTCACCCTGATACACTGAACCGCGAACCGCATCCACGGTTACGATCATACCATCACTCAGCCGGCTGATTGCCCCTTCCGCTCCGACAATGACAGGCATGCCATAACTTATCCCCACAATGGCGGCATGTGAGGTTAAGCCTCCTTCTTCAGCAATGATCGCTGCCGCAGTAGCTGCATATTTTGCTGTTTCATCATCAATGGCGTTGATCACCAGAACATCGCCGGGTCGATATTTTTGCTGAACATCTTTCGACGAATTGGCCACACAAACTTTGCCGCTTACTACTTTCTGGCCAACGCCGGTGCCTTTGAGCAAAACATTGCCGACAATGTACACCCGCAGCATGTTGGTAGTACCGGTCAGTCCGACAGGCACGCCGGCTGTCAGCACAATAAGATCGCCTTCTTTAATTGCCCCGGCCTGTAAAGCACTGTTCACTGAGTTTGTTACCATATCATCACTATTATGAGACTGAACGCCCAGAACGGCTTCAACGCCCCACAACAACTGCATCCGCCGAACCGTCTTGGCATGTGGCGTAACAGCGACAATTGGCGCCTGCGGACGATACTTGGAAACCATCCGCGGCGTATAGCCGCGCTCGCTCGAAGTCACAATCGCCGCGGCATGCAGTTCATGGGCCACTTGTACGGTGGCATGGCTGATTGCATCAGTGCTGCTTCGTTGCAGGGAAATCCCCTGGGACAGCAACAGCGATCCGTAACTTAAGGCTGCTTCCGTCCTGATGGCAATTTTCGCCATCATTTGAACGGCTTCAACCGGGTATTGTCCTGATGCTGTTTCACCGCTCAGCATAATGACATCCGTGCCGTCCATGATCGCATTGGCTATATCGCTGGCCTCAGCCCGGGTCGGCCGTGGGTTGGTCACCATCGACTCCAGCATTTGCGTAGCCGTTATCACCGGTTTGCCGGCCCGGTTGCATTTTTCAATTAAGTCTTTTTGGACAATCGGTACTTCTTCCGTTGGTATTTCCACGCCTAAATCGCCTCTGGCCACCATTAAGCCGTCGACAACCTTTAATATCTCATCAATATTATGAACACCTTCGGCATTTTCAATTTTAGCAATAATATCCATAGTTGCGCCGGCTTCCTCAAGAACGCGGCGAATAGCCAGTACATCAGCGCCCCGCTGGACAAAGGAAGCAGCTACGAAATCCATATCATGGCTGGCGCCAAAGAGAATATCGGCAATATCCTGCTCGGACAAAAACGGCAGGTTAACTGCTACGCCAGGTGCAGCTACCCTTTTAAGATTGCTGATTTGCCCGCCGTTTAATACCGTCGTAAGGATATCCTGCCCTTCAACAGCTTGCACCTGAAGGCCGATCAGCCCGTCGGACAACAAGATTTTATCGCCGGGCGAGACCTCGGTCGGCAATAATTTATGATTAACCGATACCTCGTCTTTCGTACCGGTAATCTCCCTGGTTGTCAGGATAAACTTCTGGCCTTCCTGTAAATGAACCTTGCCTTCGGCAAATTTGCCGATCCGCATTTCCGGTCCCTTGGTATCCAGCAACAAGGCCACCGGTTTACCCGCTTTTTCAGCTGCAGCCCGCACTAAAGCAATCCGCGCGGCATGATCCTGATGATTGCCATGAGAAAAATTAAAGCGGGCGACATTCATGCCGGCTTCAATCATCGCCTCTAAAACGCCAGGTTTGTCGGTGCTTGGACCAACTGTACAAATAATCTTAGTCTTTTTCATAAAAAATCCTCCTTGTATCGCTACTGCCTGATTCATTGTCGCTATTTTACCGCATGTTGACAAAGAATGGCATGTGCTTCATCAGCTTCTGATTCCAAAACCAAAATTTCATAAATCCCGTCCCCCAGCAGTGAAGCCACGCCGGCCGGCCGGGTATTGGCGAGAAGTCCCTCACTGCATAACAGATTTTTCAGCATTTCAGCCTGGGCCCGGTTTGACGCAATATAGATGACTGTCCACATTACTGCTGCTGCCTCCTGGTAAACAATTTAACTGTTATAAGCTGTAATATTATACATGGGTTTCTCTACTTTTAGCAGTATTCCTGCTAGAATACGGCATAAAAGGAAATAAAACCAGTAAAATCAGTTGGTATTAGTATTGAATAAATCAACTGATTAAATTACTTGTACAGCCCCTTTACCAAGAATATTTTCTAAATGCGCTACAACTTCAGTACCCGGATCGATCCAAAATTTTTCTTCGGTTTTAATCACTCGCCGGCTGTTTACCAAATGAAGATATACGACGGCATCACCGTGGTAACGGGAAAAAATCTTCTTTAGTGAATCAAACACCTCGCCTGTTTCCTGGTTTTTGTAAACCCGTAAACGTACCTCCGGCTGACACTGATCAATGGTAGTGATGTCCTCGGCAATCATTTTAACGCTGTCATCGCTAATGTTCAGCCGCCCCAAAATCACTACCGGGCTGTCAGGAATGAGCAGTTGGTGTGTTTTATCGAAAATCCGCGGGAAAACAACCACTTCCACCCGGCTGGTAAAATCCTCAACATCCAGAAAGCACATTGTTTCACCTCTCTTGGTTACAATGCGTTTGGAGCTGCTGATCAATCCGGCTATTCTGAGCAGCTTTCCTTCAGTAAGCTCGCCGCCGTCCAGGCGGTCAATCGGCGTATAACCGCTCATTTTATCGCGGTACTTATCCAGCGGGTGACCGGTAATATAAAAGCCGGTCATTTCTTTCTCCAGCGCGAGAATTTGCTCCTGGGGAATCTCCTCAATATCAGGCAGAATAATTTCATCGGCGCTGTCCATGGCGTCTTCGCAAAACAACCCGATCTGACCGCTGGCCTTATCCCGCTGCCGGCAGGCGGCCGCTTCCACCGACCGCTCTAAAACCGCCAGCAATTGAGAACGGCGGGCGCCCAGCGAATCGAAAGCGCCGCATTTGATTAAACTCTCAATCACCCGTTTATTTACAATCCGCATATCAACCCGGGTACAAAAGTCAATCAGCGATTTGAACTTTTCCTGGTCATTGCGGGCGGCAATCAAATGATGAATGGCATTTTCACCAACATTTTTTACTGCCGCCAGGCCAAAACGAATGGAATCCCCGTCAACGCTAAAGGCCGCCTTGCTGGCGTCGATATCCGGCGGCAACACGGCAATCCCCATGCGCCGGCATTCTTCAATATAAAAGCCGACTTTTTCATTCGCCCCCATCACGCTGGACAACAGGGCAGCCATAAACTCCTGCGGGTAATGGGCCTTTAGATAAGCAGTCTGATAAGCCACCAGGGCATAGGCCGCACTGTGGGACTTATTAAAGCCGTAATCGGCGAAATGGGCCATCAGGTCAAAAATCTCCGCCGCCAGTCCGGGCTCAAGCGACCGCTCCCTGGCGCCGCGCAGAAAGTTGTCCCGCTGCGCGTCCAGTACCGAATGCTTTTTCTTCCCCATAGCCCGGCGCAGCAAATCAGCCTGCCCCAATGTAAATCCCGCCAGTACTGAGGCAATCTGCATGACCTGCTCCTGATAAAGAATTACTCCGAAGGTCTCCTTTAAAATGGGCTCAAGCAGAGGATGCAGATATGTCACTGTTTTACGGCCATGACGCCCGTTTATGAAATCGGCCACCATACCGCTGCCCAGAGGGCCTGGCCGGTATAGCGCCACCAATGGGATTAAATCGGCAAAGCCCTCCGGCTTAAGCTCCTTGACCAGACTGGTCATGCCGCTTGATTCCATCTGAAATACGCCGGCGGTATCTCCCCCGGCCAGCATTTCGGCCACTTTATCATCCTTGAGGGGAATCGCTTCCATATCCAAATGGATCCCCCGGTTGCTCCGGATCAATTCCAGCGCATCGCCAATGACCGTCAGGGTCCTGAGGCCCAGTAAATCCATTTTTAGCAGGCCGATTTCCTCAACCCGGTCTTTATCATACTGCGTGGTGACAAAACCTTCGGCAGAATTCTGCAGCGGTACATAGGCAGTTAAAGGCTCCTTCGAAATGACCAGACCGGCAGCATGAGTGGAGGCATGGCGGGGCAGCCCTTCAACCGCCATGGCCAAATCAACCAGTTTTTGCACAGCAGGTTCATTATGGTAAGCTTGCTTTAAATCCTGATTATTCTTTAAGGCCTTATCCAGGGTGATTCCCAGCTCATTGGGAATCATCTTAGCGATCCGGTCAACTTCGCCATAGGTCATGTTAAGGGCCCGGCCAACATCGCGAATGGCGGCTTTAGCCGCCATGGTGCCAAACGTAATAATTTGCGCCACATGGTCGGCGCCATACCGTTCGGCCACATAGTCAATAACCTTAGCCCGCTTTACATAACAAAAGTCAATGTCAATATCAGGCATGGTAACCCGTTCAGGATTCAAAAACCGTTCAAACAGCAGCCCGTACTGTAGAGGATCAATATTGGTTATGCCCAGCAGGTAGGCCACAATACTGCCGGCCGCCGAACCGCGGCCCGGGCCTACCGGAATTTCATTCTGTCTGGCATAATTGATAAAATCCCAGACAATTAAGAAATAACTGGCATAGTCCATCTTGCCAATCACCGACAACTCAAAGTCAAGCCGTTCCGTAACTTCCGCCGTTATTTCCGGAAACCGCCTCACCAGGTTTTGCTCACAAAGCTGGCGCAGGTAGGCATCGGCCGTTAAGCCGGCCGGTACCGGAAATTCCGGTAAATGAAGCTTGCCGAATTCAAATTCCACCTTGCAGCGTTCAGCAATCTTCACTGTATTGGCTAAAGCCTCGTCGTGACCGCTAAACAAGCCGGCCATTTCCTGAGCGCTTTTTAAGTAGAATTCATTGCTGGGAAATTTCAGACGGGACTGGTCGTCAACCGTTTTGCCCATTTGGATGCAAAGCAGCACATCATGGCATTCGCCGTCCGCCTTGTTGATATAGTGCAAATCATTGGTCGCTACCAGTCCGATATCCAGTTTCCGGGCCAGTTCAACCAAAAACGCGTTAACCTTTTTTTGTTCCGGAATCCCATGATCCTGCAATTCCAGAAAGAAATTGCCGTCGCCGAAAATTTCCTTGTATTCGGCGGCCACCTTTTCCGCAGCTATTTTATCCCCCTTTAAAAAATAGGCTGGGATTTCTCCGGCAATGCAGGCGCTCAAACAAATCAGGCCTTCACTGTATTGACGCAGCAATTCCCGGTCAATCCGGGGCTTATAATAAAAACCCTCGGTATAACCGCGCGATACAATTTCCACCAGATTCTTATAACCGGTATTGTTTTCGGCCAGCAGCACCAAATGATAATAGGCCTCGCCCTCAACCGCGCTTTTTTCCAGCCGGGAACGCGGCGCTACATAAACTTCGCAGCCAATCACCGGATTGATGCCATGTTTTTGGGCCTGCTTATAAAAATCAATCACCCCATACATGGAACCATGGTCGGTTATGGCAATTGCCGGCATGCCCAGCTCCTTGGCCCTGATGATCAGGTGCTCGATTCTGCTGGCGCCGTCCAGCAGACTATATTCGGTATGAACATGAAGATGGACAAAATTTTGATTAGAATGGACAACATTCATTTCAGGCGATACCTCTCATCAAAAAACTTGGGGAAACAGAGCTCAAAATAAAATATTAAACTACTTCGACAGAATACTGATAAAATCCTTCGCCCAACCATTAAGACTACGTTAACTTAACGCCCTGCAATGATAAAAAAACACCTTAGCGCTCCAAGCCTTCCTGGCAGATCGGATAAATATTGCTTGAAAATCAGAGTCCCGGCAGGTATTCACGCGATATTTGTGGAATAAAGTTTGGTTACATTTAATTAAAGAGGTGTTGCCGCTTTGTATAGAATCGGGATTTTACAACTTACGCAAAACCTGGACGATGCCGTCAGAGGATTTAAGCAAGGATTGAATGACGCCGGCATTTCAGCTGAATTTCATTATTTGAACGCCGATGGCAACCTGGCTGAGCTGCCAAAGCTGGCCGAAGAGCTGGCCGGTCTGGAAGTCGACCTGATTTTTGCCTGCTCAACGCCGGCCGCCAAAGCCGCTGCCGGGTTAGCCGCGCCAATACCGGTAGTCTTTACGCCGGTATTTGACCCCGTCGGGGCCGGGCTTGTCCGGTCCATGAGCAAGCCGGGCGGCAAAGCTACCGGCATGGCGGGCATGGTGAAAGCAGCCGCCAAGGTAGAGTTTATCCAACAGTTGCTGCCGGCCGCCCAAAAAATTGGTATCCTCTATCATACAACCGACGCCAATTCGCTGCTGGAAACTGAAAACTTCCGCACCGCTGCCGCCGGCTTTTTTGAACTAACCGAACTGCCTGTGCACACACCGGAGGAGCTTTCCCTGCTGGAGAATATTCTGCCGCCGGGGTTAGACGGATTGTTCATTCCCATTGGCCGGGTCATCGAGGAGAACTTTGCCAGCATCGTTTATTATACCGATGCACGAAGCCTGCCGATCATCGCCTCACATGCCCCGAACGTTCCGGCCGGCGCCCTGGGCGCTTTAACCGCCAATCACCAGAGCCTGGGCCGGGCCTGTTCGGCGCAGGCGGTGCAGATTCTGCAAGGCGCTTCACCTGCGGCTATACCTGTAGGCATAGTAGAAAATCCTGAAATATTGCTCAATCAGTTTTCAGCCGACAGCCTGGGCATCGAGCTGCCCGCCGTTCTGCTCGCGGCAGCTCAGGAAGTTTACGAATAACCCCGGCATTAGTATACGCTAAATGCTATGATCGTCAAGGAGATGAAGCTATGTTGTTATCACGTCAATCGGTCGAATTGTTAGCTCCCGCCGGGTCGCGGGAAGTTCTGGAAGCAGCAATTGACGCCGGAGCCGATGCCGTTTATTTAGGCGGTAAGCGCTTTAATATGCGTATGCATCGCACCGATACCAATTTTGATGACAAAGCACTGGCAGAGGCCATCAATTACGCCCATAGACACAATGTAAAACTGTATGTAACCGTCAATAACTTAATCAGCGACCGCGAACTTGACAGTATGCGCGACTATTTAAAACTGCTTGGCCAAATCCGGCCGGATGCCTTGATTGTCCAGGATCTTGCCATTCTGGAGCTGGCCAGGGAATTGGATTTGCCAGTGCCGCTGCACGCCTCGGTAATGATGAATACGCACAATGAATACGCCGTCCGCAAGCTGCAGGAATATGGAATTACCAGGGTTGTCGCCAGCCGGGAAATGAGTTTGGCTCAACTGACTTTGCTCAAAGAGCGTACCGGCATTGAAATTGAATATTTCGTACATGGCGATATGTGTGTGGCGCAAAGCGGCCAATGCCTGCATTCAGGCGTGGTATTCGGCCAAAGCTCCAACCGCGGCCGCTGCTTAAAGCCCTGCCGCTGGCCTTATCAGTTGATCGATGGTGCAACCGGACAGGCGGTCGGCGACGCCGACCCGGGTCCTTATAAACTGGCGCAGAAAGATATGTGTATGTACCGTCACTTGCCGGAATTGATTCAGTCCGGAGTTTGTTCATTTAAGATTGAGGGACGGATGCGGACAGCGGATTTTGTCAAACACATTGTGACCATTTACCGTAAAGCCATTGACAACTACATCGCCAATCCCGCAGGCTATCATATCGACCAGCGCGACTGGGACGACCTGCAGGAAAATCGGTCCCGCGACTTTTCCACCTGCTATGCCCTGGGCAATCCCGGAGCCTCGGCCATTGGCTATACCGGAGAACGTGAACCGCGCTTCTTTAGTCAGGCCGTTACCGAAGCCGGGCTGAACACCCCGGCCGGCATCGACGCCAAGCCGGCGGCCAAGGCTGCCGCCAGCCCCGGCCTGTCAGTTCGCGTCGCCGACCTGGACGGCCTGACAGCCGCTTGCCAAAGCGGCGCAGACATTGTTTACGTCGGCGGCGAAGCCTTTCAACCGGCGAAACCATGGTCACTCGGCCAAATTGCCCGGGCGGTGGCGGTGGCTGCTGAATGTAACGTCAAATTAATCGTAACCACGCCCCGGATAACCATGGAGCGGGAAAGCAGCGAGCTTGAACAGCTGTTCACAGGACTAAATGACATTCAGCCCCATGGGCTGATGGTCAGCAACATCGGTATGTTGAATCTGGCCCGCAACTACACTGACCTTCCGCTGTACACCGATTTTTCCTTCAATATCTTTAACCATCTCAGCGCTCAATTGCTGAAAAATAACGGCGCCGTCCAGGCCGCCATTTCACCGGAAGCAACTTATGATCAAATCAAGGCGCTGATTGCCCGGTCCGCCCTGCCGCTTGAACTTATTGTTCATGGCCCGCTTGAAGCAATGGTGATGGATCATTGCATCCCTTCCGCCGTCATCGGTTTCGACTTTGATACCAGTCCGGCTGCTTATCACAGACAGTTTGAACTGTTAGATACAGCCGGACAGAAACATCCGATAAAAATTGACCAGTATGGCCGCAATCATGTGTTATTTGCCAAAGACCTTTGCCTGCTGGCCTATTTGCCGGGCCTGAACGGCCTTGCTTCCTGCCGGATTGAAGGTCAGCATTATGCCCCTGAGCTGGTGGGATTATTGACCGGCGCTTATCGTGAGCAGTTGAACAGGCTGCATGCACCTGAACCTGATTATACAGCCGGCCGACTTGAGCAAATTGCCGCCGCCAGCCCCCGGGAGCTGGGAATCGGCGCCTTCCGCTACCGGATTTCCCGCTAGAAACCCCGGTTTGTTCAAAAACCAACGTTATGAGGTGATCGTATGGCCAGCTACATTGGTCCGGCAGAAATTTTAAATAAAAAGCGGAAATATCTGATTCCCTGTGTTTATCACTTTTATCAGCAGCCTATGCAATTGGTCCGCGGCCAAATGCAATATCTCTATGACCAGACCGGCAAACAATATCTGGATTGTTTCGCCGGAGTCTCAGTCGTCAACTGCGGACACTGCAATCCACAAATCACCAAGGCGATCTGTGAGCAGGTCAATACCCTGCAGCATACCACTACCATCTACCTGACCGAAACCATCGTGAATTTGGCGGAACGCTTAGCCGGCTTGACGCCTGGCCGGCTGCAAAAATCCTTTTTCTGCGCCAGCGGTACTGAGGCGAATGAAGGAGCAGCCCTGCTGGCTTCCATTTATACCGGCAAGCATGAATTTATCAGCATGCGCCAGGGCCTGCACGGCCGCACCAAATTAACCATGAATCTAACCGGCCTGAGCTTCTGGCGCACAGACACCAATCCGATGGGCGGCATCAGCTTTGCCCCCAATGCTTACTGTTACCGCTGTCCAATGCACAAACGTTACCCGGAATGCGACCTGGCCTGCGCCAATGAGATCGAAACCGTCATCCAGACAGCTACGTCCGGCCAGGTAGCCGCCCTGATTGCGGAGCCAATCCAGGGCAACGGCGGGATCATCACCCCACCGCCCGGCTACTTTAAGCGGATGAAGGAAATTCTGGATAAGTACAATATTTTGCTGATCATTGACGAGGTTCAAACCGGTTTTGGCCGTACCGGTAAAATGTTCGCTATTGAGCATTATGAGGTTGAACCTGACATTATGACGATGGCCAAAGCTTTAGCCAACGGCACGCCGGTAGGGGCGTTTACTGCCCGTCCGGAAATTGCCGACAAATATACCCGTCCCGGCGCCTCTACACTGGGCGGCAATCCGGTAACCGCCGCCGCCGCGCTGGCCACACTTGACGTTATCACCGGCCAGAACCTGCCGGCCCGGGCGGCCGAGCTGGGCCAGCACCTCAAAAACGGGCTGCTCCGGCTCCAGGAAAAACACCCGTTCATCGGAGATGTGCGCGGTCTGGGATTAATGCTGGGAGCAGAGCTGGTTTTAGCTGATCAAACGCCGGCAATCAAAGAAATCGATATTGTTCTGGAAAAGATGAAAGACCGGGGCTTTCTGGTAGGGAAAAATGGTCCCAACCGGAATGTCCTGGCCTTCCAACCGCCGCTGGTTATCACACAAGCCAATCTTGACGATCTGCTCAATCACCTCGATGATGTGCTTTCCAGTTTGTAACCGCTGATTTATCCCTGCATCATCCGTTTCGTACGGGCCGGTTTAACACTGGCGCGTACGTCTTTTTTTCCGACAAAATGCGTCAGGGAGTACTGGCGCCTTACCCCCAGCCGCGTTCCATGAGCGACAAAGACCATAATTGCAGCTACAGCCCAAACGGCGGCAAAAATCCGCCCGGCCGGCCGGACAACAAAATCAGGCAAAACCATGGAAAAGATCGTCAGCATTGCGGTGATGGCGATCAAGCTGATGAATGACCCGAAATTACTGACTTTATTTTTAAACAATTGTCTCATAACGACACTCCCATCCATCCGGTGAAATCGGCAGCAACCCCCGCTGCCACTATTATATGAAACTTTTCGCCCGGATATTACCAGCTTGTGTTGCGAAAAATAGCCTCGCCATTATCCTCCGTTTTAGTGCTGACAAGGTGGCTTCAACGATTATCCGCTGCTGTTGAGCCAGGGTTCAGCTTACTTCAACCGGAATTAATGCAGGATTTAGTGCAGCCGGTAACGGCAACAGAACGAGCAGCGAAGGAGCGCTAGATGAAACAAACATTTTCGATTCAAGAAAAGGCCGGACAGTTTGCCTGCATCCTGTTCCCGATCCTGATTACCCAGCTTTCTCTGGCTTCGGCTGTCTTTGTCGATACCGTCATGTCCGGCAGGGTCAGTTCCGTTGACCTGGCCGGGGTTGCTATCGGCGTAAATATCTGGCAGCCGCTGTTTAACGGCTTAAATGGCGTCATTATTGGTATAACGCCCATTCTGGCCCAATTGCATGGCGCCGGGAAAAAGAACGATATCCCGTTCGTCGTTGTCCAAGGATTGTATTTTGCCGCGGCATTGTCTGTTGTAGTGATTGCCGCCGGAGGGCTGCTGCTTACACCACTACTAACCCTAGTGAATTTTGATCCGCTGGTTTATCGGATCGGCCACGATTTCCTGGCGGCTATTGCGCTTGGCATCTTCCCCCTCTTTATCGCATCGCTATTGCGCAGTTTCCTGGATTCCCTGGGCTATACCAGAGTAACCATGCTGATTATCCTGTGCGCCCTGCCCATTAATATACTGCTTAACTACTTATTGATTTTCGGAAATTTTGGTTTTCCCCGGTTGGGCGGAGCGGGCGCAGGTTATGCTTCGGCAATCACCTATTGGTGCATCGCCCTGATTCTTATCATCGTTGTCCATAAAGCGGAACCGTTTAAAAGCTATCATATTTTCCGCCGGTTTTACCGCATATCTTTCCCGGCCTGGAAAGAACAGCTCAACATCGGCCTGCCGATTGGCCTTGCCATCTTTTGTGAAATGAGTATTTTTGGCGTTGTCGCCCTGCTGATGGCTAACTTTGGAACAATGACGATTGCCGCTCACCAGGCTGCCATTAATTTTGTTTCCCTGATCTACATGGTGCCGCTGAGCATCGGCATTGCCCTGACCATCTGCGTTGGCTTTGAAGTCGGGGCCGGCCGGCATGAGGCGGCCAGGCAATATTCTTACTTGGGACTTGGCATGGCAATTGCCGTCAGCCTTGCTTTTGCCGCCGTCCTGTCGGTTTATAAAAACGAGATCGCCGGATTATATTCTGCTGACCGTCAGATGCTGACGCTGATCGGGAATTTTTTAGGCTACGCTATCTTTTTTCAGCTCTCCGACGCCATTGCCGCGCCTATCCAGGGAGCCTTGCGGGGTTATAAGGATGTTACGGCCGCCTTTCTCATTGCGGTAGTTTCTTACTGGGGAATCGGCCTGCCGGCCGGCTACCTGCTTGCCGAATACTCTTCCTATGGGGCTTATGGCTACTGGATCGGGTTTATTGCCGGCTTGGCCGCGGGAGCAGCGGCTCTGGCCATCCGCTTAGCCCTGATCCAAAAGAAAAGGACTGTTGCAGCATAGGTATTTTACCTGTGCCACGACAGCCTGGTTTAATAGCGTTTCCTTTAGGCCAGCTTGCAATAAACCGTTGCTTTACCTGCCAATAATGATCGTACTGATCAGGTCTTCAATCAACCGCAAACCGCCGTTAAACCCGGCATAACCGCGTTCGATAACGGCCCGGTTAGCGACAGGAAAGCTGACGCTTAAATGGGCTGCGCCAATATCTTTAGCCAATTCCCGATCCAGGGCGCTGCCGATGACGAAAGACGGCGATAAGGAATTGCGATATTTGCCGCAGCCGCCTTGCCGGTTATTCCAGTACTCTTTTACCTGGCGTCTAATGTCATTGGTATCGGTGGAAAAGATAATTTCAGGCGGCAGGCCGGACGGCAGGGAAACAATACTTGCCGCCAGTTGTTCCTGCTGCTCAGGAATAAAAGCGTCAGTGAAAACCACCACCTGCGGCAGCCAGCCCAAATCCTCAATCAAAAAGCGATTGATGGCAGGGGCGTAATTGGCGTCGCCAATGACCGCGGCATAACGCTGTAAATCCATATCATTAAAACAGTCGGTAAGCGGATCAAGCAGCCGGTAGTAGCGCTGCCCGGCATGATCAATAACAGCCTCAACCTTGATCCGGTCAAGCTGCAGTGCTTGCCCTACCGCCTGAATGAAAGCACTGCTGGCTGAAGGTCCGACCGGCAGCGGCAAAGAAATATAGGGTATACCATGAGTTTGCCGGGCATATTCCGCCGCCGCCAGGCCATAGACCTCGGATACGACAATATTTAATTCAGCCAGACCGGCCTGTTTAATATTTTCAAGCGAATCCTCCGCCGTAAAGAAGGTGTTGACCTCCAGCCCCAGCTGCAGTAACAGTTCGCGCAAAGCGGTTAAATTCCCCCGCCAGAATACATCGTAAAACGGCGGTACACCCCATAAATTCACTTTGCCTTTTACCGTCCGGGCCGCAACCGGCGCATAGTATTTCCAAATGCTTTCCAGCACCAGATCATAACCGGTATAGGAATTGCCCTTAAACCCGCCAGTTTCGGCTGAAACGATTGACACACCGTCCGCCCGGAATTGATTGACCACCGCGCCGATATCATCGCCAATGACTTCAGTAACACAGCTTGTGAGAATAAAATATAAATCCCCATCCATGACATCCAGTGAATTGCGCACCTGCTCTTCGAGACGATCAGTGCCGCCAAATACCACTTCGCGTTCCTGAACATTGGATCCCGGCATGCTCAGTCCGCCGCAGTAGCCGCCAACCTGCAGTCCGCAGCCGCCTGACTGCGTCCAGGTTGCATTGCCGGCGCAGCCGGGCGGGGCATGCAAAATCGGTATGGTACGCGGTAAAGCCTGGACTGTGGCAATCGCCCCGCCCAGCGCACAGGTATAACGGGGCCGTTCAATATAATTACGCATCTTATTCCACCTCCGCCTGCCGGATATAGCTAAACGGATCCTGCTCATACCATTTGCTGCGATAAGGAAGGCGCGTCCACTCGCTAAGTTTCCGGTTGAATACCGGGTTTTGCAATTGACGGTACAAACGGCGCGCCAGCTCATAGACGCCTTTATATCCGATATACTGCAAACCGACATTATAGATTACGTGGGTTGCCACCCCTGACTTCGCGGCGGTGGCATTGCCGTTCATATGGCCCAAAAAGATATCCGGCTTGATACGCCGCAATAAATTGGCTTCTTCAAACGGCTGGCAATTGGCGATATTTAAGGGTATTTCTTTGGCAGTGACCCTAATCAGTTTCTCATATTCGCTGTCGGCAAACTCATCATGATGAAAAGAACGCACTGCCACCACTTCAAAGCCAAGCTCAGCCAATAATATCGCAGTCGATAACGCCCGGAACTCACCGGCGCTGACAAAGGCCTTTTTACCAGCAAACAACGATCTGAATTCGGTCAGGGCCGCTGTTAACTCCTGTTCTTCAGCAGCGATTAATTCTTCCGCTTGCTGCGCCTTACCGAAATGGGCGGCAATATCCCGCAGCCATAAACCGGTATTTTCTATGCCAATTGGCATATGGCGCAACACATAGGGAATACCGTACTTTTCCTCAAGGTATTGCAACAAATAATCGTCATGGGTGGGACAGGTGCTAACCGAAAGCCGGGCCTTGGTAATCGCCGTCATTTGGTCAGGCCGGGCAAACACCGGAAAAACATTTACGTCAAATCCCAGCGCATTCAGCAGCCGTTCCAGTTCGATTTCGTCCACCCGTCCCATGGAAGACACATTCATCAGATTAACTGCCGGTCTTTCGGACTGTCCGGCCTGACTTTCCTCAGCCGGGTCCTGCAAAAAAGCCCGCCCAATGGCATGGTAAACGGCATCATAGGCGGTAGCCCAGATTTTAGTTTTGAAGCCTTCGCAATGCACCGGCAGAATATGCGCTTTAATTTCAGGCTGTAGTTGCTGCGCCACCCCGTCAATATCATCACCGATAATTCCAGGGACACAGCTGCCGACAACAAAGATAATTTGCGGATTATACCGTTCGTCGATCTCCCGGATAGCCCCGGCCAGTTTTTCCTCGCCGCCGCCAATGACATCCGGTTCCGACAGCGCGGTGGAAATCCAGCTGGCATCCTTAACCACGCCCCAGCGGTGGGTATTGCCTGAACGCACGCCAGCATTGCCGCCGTGTGAGGATGAGCCGCAGCCGATAGCTCCATGCATTAATACCACACTATTGGGAATGCTGTTCATCATGCCTAAGGCCGGCAACAGCAGGCAAATCGAATTCTGGGTAAAAGACCGTTCGCCATCCGGCAGACAGCAACTCATTTTACGGTTTGCCAGCTTATCCAGAGTACCGCCGCAGGCAATGCAGGCGTTCAGCCGCGCTTCGCGCCGCGGCGGTTCTTTCTGATCAAAAAAATTCATTACAACATAACCTCCTGTTTCCAACCATTCTGCATGTTTTATACTAAAACGGCCTGCCTGCCCCGCAGTTGATAAATGCAACGACGTTTTCCAACGGCACAGCCGGCGGAATGTCACACCCCGGCATTAAGACAAAACGATCATCATAAGCCGCCTCCAGACATTTTAGCGCCGCCGCCCGTACTTGGGCCGCTGACCCGTCCTTCAGCAACACAGGATTGACATTGCCGGCCAGCGCTATTTTGCCTTGCAAAACCCGCCGGGCCTGCGCCAGATCCACCTTATAGTCAACAGATAATAAATCCACGCCCAACTGCGGGGCTAAATACAGCCTGTCGCCAATATTGCCGCAAATATGCAGCGTTATGAAGGCATCCTGCTCCTTTAGCCTGGTTATTACTTTCTGAAGATAAGGGGCGACAAACTCTTCAAAATGTTTGAGTGATATTAAATCACCTGAAGCCGTCGGCTCGGCGATTGACAACATCGCCGCACCCCGCTCAACCGCCGGTGCCAGATAGCGGAAACAAACCTCGGTCATAACTTCCATTAACGCCCGAATTCCCTGTTTATCTTTATACAGCCCGGACATTAACCGCTCTACGCCATAAAATTGCCCGGCCAGCGTAAATGGTCCCCAGCAGGAGGTACCGATCAGATAATCACTGCCAATCCGCTGACTTACTGCACCAATGATCGACCTGATATGGACAATCCATTCATGGGCATCAATTCTAGCCAGGTCAACATGATCCAGATCGCTAATACTGCCAAACGCCGGTTCATCCACATCAATATTGCCCTGAGGGCGGAATTTAATTTTTCCGCCGAAAATATGAACCAGCAGGTTGTGAAACCCCGATCCGGGCCAAACGATATCAGACTTTACAGTCCGGTTTATTTCGCATATGATTCCTGCCGCCAGTTCAGGCTGATCCAGCGCTTCTTTCAATGTCAGGTTCCGCTGTCTAAATGTCCAGGTGGCTCCTGACAATAGCGCCGCCGCCGGACGGCTTGGGGGGCGGCCGCTGCCTTTAATGGCCCGGAGAATAATTTCCTTTGCTTTCATCATGGCCCTCCTCTTGACGATGATAGTATCTTCTGCGCCGTCGGTTAGAAGCTCAAACAACTTACGAATAATTTATCGAAGTCCTCAATCGTGGCCAGTTCAAGCACTTCAACCGCAGCTACAACCTCACTAATTTCCCGCCTGGACGGATAATTTAATAAAAACGCCTGACCGCCGGTTTTGGAAGTGTTGCCCTGAAACTCGATTTTATGATGAAAATCCGGCGGCAGCATGCCGATATTGATTAAGCTTTCCGGATTTAGATGATAGCCGAACGATCCCGCAATGTATACCCGGTCAACCATTTCCGGCCTAACCCCGTTTTTTGCCAGCAAAGCCTCAATGCCGGCTCTGATTGCCCCTTTAGCCAACTGGACCTGCCGGATATCCTTTTGCGATAAAAAAACACCGTCAGCAACCTGAAATACCGTTTTTCCTTCTTTTTTCAACAGCTGCCCGGCAAGCTCCGGCCTGCTTGGCGAAGGCTGCAGCTTACCATTTTTTTGAATACAACCATGCTTAACCAGCTCACCAACAATATCCAGCAGTCCACTGCCGCAGATGCCAATGGGTTTTTGCCCGCCGATCGTTTTCAGTTCAACCGCACCGTTACCGGTAATGGCAAACCGTTCAACAGCCCCCGGCGCCGCCCGCATCCCGTTCCCAATGTTCATTCCTTCAAAAGCCGGGCCAGCGGCGGTAGAGGTGGCAATGAGCTTCCCATTATTGGCCAGCACCATTTCGCCATTTGTGCCAACATCAACAAATAAAGTCACCCCCTGCTGCTGTTGAAGACGGGCAGCCAAAATTCCCGATGTAATATCTGCCCCGACATAAGCTGACATGATTGGCGGTACATAGATCCGGGCCAAGGGGCTGACCGAAATTTCATAATCCCCGGCCAAATGCTGACTGCCGCCCCTGAATTCCGGAGTATAAGGATATTTACCCAATGACGCCGGACTGACGCCTAGAGCCAAATGCAGCATGCAGGTATTGCCGCTAAATATAATCTCATAAATCCGGCTGGCTGCTATATTGGTTTGCAATGTCAAATCAGCAATCAGTCGGTTAAGTACGCCAATAAAGTCAGTATGCATAACCGCCAGCCCTTGTGCAGTTGAAGCAAACTTTATCCGGGATAATACATCCTGCGCCTGGTGACTCTGCGGATTGAGGCTGGAAACAGTTCCCAGTTCCCGCCCGCTAATCAAATCAAACAGTGCGGCCACCAGAGTTGTTGTGCCGATATCAACAACCAGTCCATAGCACTCCCTGGCAGTATCAGCAGCCTCCAAGCCCAGCAGCCGGCCGCCGGCCCATACTTCAGTACTGTCCCGGACGGTGTCGTAGCGCTTGCTGACGGCACTGTCAATCTCAATAGCCCGGCTGACGCCATGCTGAATAATCCGGACATTGCGGCTATCCTGCCTGGAAGAAACTTCAACGGTAAGGTCTCTGTCCACTATGGTGGTACAAGCCAGTACAATCCTTTGCCGCCGCTCTTCAGCGCTAATCTGGGAAGATGCTCCGGCGGGCTGAATCAGGCTTTCCGGCTGTACAATCCGCACTTTGCATTTACCGCAGGTTCCCGTTCCATTACACGGCGATTCCACCAGCATTCCCCCCTGCCGCGCCGCTTCCAGCAGCGACGCGCCTGATTCTATGGTCAACGATACCGTCGTATCCTCCCGGAAAAATGTAACGTCAGGCATCCTATTCCTCCCTAACGGCTGCGGTCATTGCCTGAATATGCGCCAGCCTGGTCGAAGTGCTCAGGCCGCAAGCCGGTGAAATAATATCCACGCCGTTTCCAACCAGGATACGGGCCCGTTCAGCCACCTTTTCGGTTGGCCCGTATTCCAGCAAATAAGTACTTAAATTACCCATTGTCGTAAGGCTGGGAAAATCGCATTTTAGCCGCTGCAAGTCGACAATTGCATCCGTGCTAATGGCATTCGCCTTGATTTCCGGGATTAACTGCCACACCGAGCGCATATTGCCGCAAATATGAACAATCACTGGCGCGCCCTGCGCATGAACGGCTGAAATTATTTTATTGATATATCTTACTGCGTACTCTTCAAACATTTTTGGTCCTAAAATCTCGCCGGTTGCCGTAGGATCGCCGATGGAAATAGCGGTTGCCCCCTGGTCAATCAGCTCTTTGGCAAAACCAATCAATAAATCACTGACATAATCCAGAACACGGTGGGCGCCGTCCCGGCTTTTGCGCAGCTCTTTCAAAAACGGCACCGGATCGACCAGGGAAGCTGCTGTGCTGATTGGCCCTGTCAGGTTGCCAATCACCGGATAATCAGGCTGCTGTTTTGACAGCAGATAAGTTGCCTGAATTACCGTTTCCATCCGTCCCGCCTCCAGCATAGCAGGGATATTCTTAAGAGTTACATCATTTACTGAAGCATAGATTTCCCGGACAATCTTGGGTTCGCAAGCCAGCGTGCCATAGGTAACTTCACTGCCCAGCACTTCAGCTTCTACTGTCATGCAAAAGGGAATGCCAAGATTTTCAAAGCCCGTATGACGCGAAACGGCAAGAGCCAGTTCAGCCATTAAGCCGGCGTCACTGTGGGCTTCCGGCAAACTATGGCCGGTAGCGCTCATTACTTCCACAATGGCGGCATTCATCATTCCGCCTGTGCAAATCACCGGCGGGCGGTCCGTACTCTGCTTTGCCAGGACCCTGGTTAATCTTTCCTCTGGACTCAGTACGCTCACTTTAGACACTCCTAACCAATCGTTGTTAAATCCGGGGGATAATGCAGCGGTATTTCCCACAACGGGAACACACGGCAATCTGTCCAGCGGTTGATTTTGCTGTAGTTATTGAAGCGTTCAATTAATGTCTATCCGGTCAGCTGCCATTACGCGGCGCCACCGGCCAGTTTACGGGCAATCCTTACAGCTTCGGCGGCATTGGAAGCATAAGCATCAGCGCCAATTTTATCTGCAAAGGCCTGCGATATCGGCCCGCCGCCAATCATTACTTTAAACTTAGTCCTCAGTTGCTCGGCATCAAGCAATCTGATGACCTCGGCCATACCGTCCATCGTTGTTGTCATCAGCGTTGACATCGCAATAATGTGTGCTTTTTCTTCCTGGGCAACATCTACAAACCGCCGGGGTGGAATATCGCGGCCCAGGTCTATCACATTGTAGCCTGAAGTTTCCAGCATAATTTTGACTAAATTTTTGCCAATATCGTGGGTATCTCCTTCAACTACGCCAATAACAACAATTTGTTTTTCGCCTTTATTTTGTATTTTCAAATGAGGCTTTAATATCTCAAGTCCGGCGTACATGGCATCGGAACACATCAACAGTTCAGGAATAAAATATTCCTCATCCTCAAACAGCTGCCCGGCTCTGCTCATTCCGTCCGACAATCCTTGATCAATCGCCAGATAAGCATCAATATTCCGCTCCACGATTTCCCGGGCAAGCGCCACGGTCTTTTCCTCATCCATATCCACGACTGCATCTGATAATTGCTTAATTAACAGTTCCTCGGTTTGCGACATGTTCATACCTCCAGTTGATATTTTGCATAAGAATAGGCTAAGAAAAATCTGCTTCAAGATTTTTCTTAGCCTTCAGTTTTCTGATCAGCCAACTTCTTTCGTTCGTTGCTGCAACCACCTTTTGACCTGAGCCGGCAGCCGGTCCTTCGCCAAAACCAGATTTCTTAACGCAATATAGACTGGCCTTTACCCTCCTGGACAACAGCAACTCCGTGCGCTGCCGTTGTTCAATACAAAAAACTGAAGTCCAAGAATATCCGTACAAGGAATTTTCTTAGCCTTCAGTTTATCTCCTGATCAGCCCAAAATATTTTGATGTAATAATACACCGCCCGCCGGCCTTTGTCAATAGCAATCTCCCTTCCCGTTGGTTTAGGAATCAGCCGTCGGTTCCTGTTTCCGCCATAAATTAGTCCCGTCAACAAGCCCGGCTTTCAGCTTACCGCAATACTAAACAAACCGTCCGTCATCCTTAGTGTCAGCCAATTTGTGAATATTTTTCCCAAACCAGCCGATTCGGGCCGGCTGCCGGTCATCAAACGCCGGAACATAGGGTTTGATATCCAGCAGCGGAGTACCGTCAATCATATCCACATCACAAATCTCCAGGCGGCTGCCGGCTACTTTGGTCAGCCGTACCACGGAAAAGCCAATGGGATTAGGGCGGCCTGGCGCACGAGTGGCAAAAATCCCGTGCAGTTCATCATCCAAAAAGGGTTTTACCAATAATGCGCCTGCCGCGCTAATCAAATGCAAATGATAAATCAGAATCAAATGGGAAAACCCCGCCAGATCCTTTAGTCCTTCGGCGTAACGGGACTCAAGCTCAATACTGCCAGGAATGCCGCTGGCGGCAGTCGGCTGAATCGGCGTGCCTTTGGGCTCGGTAAAGGGCGAATGGATAATGCCGATTGGCTGATACTGAATCAATCAACTCACCTCTAATGCTAATATTGCTCCCGGCGATCAGCGGCAGCAGCCGGAGCGGCAGGAGCCGCCGCTACCGGAACAACCGGCCCCGGCTGAGCGCAGCACACTGTTTCTGATAAACCGCCCTCTTTTGCCGTAAGCCTGTAGAGCTTTATCAATTGAGCTGGCTACCGTAAGGGCAATAACACCATAATTGCGCAGCTGCTGCTCAGCGCCGGGACCAATTTGGGCCGCCAGCACAACTTCAACATCTGCTAGTAATTCGGCGGCTCTTTGCTGATGTCCTCCACCCCCGCCGGAGCAGCCGGCAATACTTGCCCGCTGTTCAATCAGCTGGTATTCTCCGTTTTCCTGCACTTCGTAGATGAAAAATTCCCTGGCTTTGCCAAAATGTTCATTAATCACCACTCCATCCGTACTGACCACAGCCACCTTTGCCATAATACTCAGCTCCTTGTCATTTTTGTAAAATAGGGGAACGGGTTAACGTTTCCGCTTTCATCAGCGATAGGTATCCAGCACTTTGCCGTAAATGTCTTCAATCAGCCTCAGACCGCCATTATAGCCGGCATAGCCGCAGTTTAAAACCAGCCGGTACTGAACCGGCACACTGACAATTAACAAGTCTGCCCCGATTTCCCCGGCCAAATCCCGTTCCCAGGCGCTGCCGACAATGAGTGAACGGTGCTTATGGCTATCCTTTCGTATTTCAGCCTGCACCGCTCCCGCATCAATCACAAAGGCAACTTCCGCCGAACGGTATTCGGATATTTGCCGGAACTGCTGTTTAATCAGGTCATAATACTCCTCCGGCGTGTCGTCGACAATATACTGTTTGGCCGGAATAAGGCCCAGCTCATTCAGCAAAAATTTGGACAGGCCAATCGCATAACCGGCATCCAAAATGGTATAGAAGCGACGGGGCAGCCCATACCGGAACTCCAGCATAAAACTGGCGGTTCTTTCAATATGCATGTAAAACCGTTCTTCTTCTTGTTGAATAAAGAATTCAGCCTGCTCATTGTCCAGGCCGCCGAACTCCGCCACCTGGCGCAAAAACCTGGTCGTTTCCAAGCCACCGACCGGCAGATAGGGAAAATGAACGTAAGGCGTATGATATTTTCCCTCCAAATGCCGGGCGATACCTAATCCGGCCCAGGTGTTAACCACAATGTTGAACTCGGCCTGGGGAATGCTTTTCCACTCCTCAATGCCCTGGGAACCAGCCCCAAACAAAATATTCACTGTGAGACCAATGCCTTCCAGAATCCTTTTTATTTCCTCCAGATTTCCACTCCAGAAAGGGTCCTGGTAGGGAATGGCCGCAAATACATTAACCAGCCCTTTAATTACGCCTCTTCCTGTTTTGAATTTATCCACATACTGATCGATGATAGCAGTTACCACCGTTTCGTGGCTGCGGTAATTATTGCTTTTAAACCCGCCGGTTTCCACATAAACAACAGGATGGCCCTGGTCCTGGTAAGCGCCGGCGACCTGCCCCACATCATCGCCGATAATATCCGAGGTACAGCCGGTAAGGACAACAAACAAATCGGCGTCAATGACCTGCAAAGCCCCGGCTATAACGTCCTTTAATCTAGCCTCGCCGCCAAACACAATCTCAGTTTCGCTGGCATTGGTACACGGTACAGTGTTCCCGCCGGCATAACCTTCCCCCTGGCCCAACAGGCGGTTGATTTTATCGCCGCAGCCTGGCCCGGCATGTAAAACAGGCACAGCCCGTTTAATGGCAACAACCGATTGTTGCGCTCCCAACGCGCAGGAATAGCGCGGCTGTTCAATAAACCTTGACATTTAAGTCACTCCTAAGAAATGAAAATGGATTTTGCGCCAGCCACCATTTGGTATAAGGCATAGTGCTGCGCCTGGCTAAATTTGTGACAAACTCTCTATTGTCAAGGGTTTCTAAAATCCGTTCGGCATAATTCAGCAATCCCTGGTAACCAAAACTAAATTGTTCGTCCCCGATAAGCAAGGTGGGAATGCCCAGCTTGGCGCCCCAAAGTGTCATTCCGCCGTGCCGGGCAATCATGATATCCGGCCTGACCCTGTTTAGGATATTGACAAGCTCATAAGCCTGTTTATTGCATACATTGTAATTCGGCACATCACCGTAAGTCTGCACCGCCTGCGCCAAAGCGTCCGAACCGGGTTCCCCGTTGTCATAAATAGGATCATGATGAAAGATTGCCGCTCCCTGCACTTCCATCCTCAACTCCCGCAGCAAAGCAATTAAGGAATGCCCGTGCGCGGCGCCGGCCGTCAGATAAGCCGTCTTGCCCTGCAGTTTTTCCCGGTAGGCTTCAAGTGCAGGCATTATCCGCTCACGCTCCCGCCGAATGATTTTTTCGACCGCAGCTTCACGGCCCAGCACCCGTCCCAACTCCCTCAGCCATTGATCGGTGCCGGCTATTCCGTAGGCGGGCGGCGATTTAATTTCCGGCACACCATAAACCTGTTCCAGCGCCGCCCCCAGATAAGTGCCCAGTGTAGGGCAGATCTGAATGGTCGCAGCCGCCTCGGCGATGCGCTCCAGCTGGGCTACGGTTGAAAAAGGCATGATATATTCGGCTTCATACCCCAATTCCTGAAGTAACTCATCAAAAATATGACTGCCCCAGAAATTAATAATGTTGATTTTATTCGACTTTTTTTCCGGCGGTTTTACAATCCTGCGCACAACGGCATGATAAGCGGCGTCAAAACCTGTCGTCCAGATTTTCGACTTAAAGCCCTCACAAAAGCAGGCTACTACCGGTATGCCCAGCTCATCTGACAGCTCATTGGCCACCCCTTCGACATCATCGCCGATAATTCCCGAGGCGCAGGAGGTAGTAATAAAAATTGCCTTGGGCTGCACTTTCCGGGCTGCCGTACGAATGGTATCCTCCAGCTTCCGGACAGCGCCAAAAATAGTGTCATTTTCTTCAATATTGGTATTAAAATACCGTCCAATGGCCGGCGGCAAGCCTCTTTCCATCTGACCAACCCGGTATACAAAATTAAAAGTGAAAAAATCTCCGGCGCAGCCGATTGGTGCATGATTAACCACACAGGCATCGGTAATCATGGATAACTGGCAAAAGGCGTTGCCGGAGCTGCAGCCCATACATTGGCTGAAACTGCGGTCACTGTCTTTTAAAGTTCCGGCGCGGGAACAGCCGGTCAGTTCCGCCGCTGTTCCGGCAAAACCGGTGATGGACCCCAGCCTGGCCTCCCTGGTGCGGACCTCAGCTTCTTTGATGTTGATTGTATGCATACTTACCTCCTGAAAACGCTGGTTACGCCGGTGCTTTCAGCCGCTGGGCTGAACTGACGTCAGAACTGGAATCCCCAGGCCTAACCGGCTCCCTTCTTATCCAATCTCGATAACCATAAAAAAAGCAGAAACTCCAGGTAAAAGGTTACCCGGAGCCTCTGCCTTTTTACAGTCAGCCCGCAAAAACAAGAAATAAATTTTGTAAATTATATCACTGTTCACTGCTAATGTCAAACGTTTCCTAAACCGGAAAACGGTGTTTCAGCCACTCCAGTATGGTTGTTTGTAGAAGCTCCTGATTATTTTCAGCGCTATGCTCAAGCTCCAGTTCTTTGAGTTCTTTGGGCCCTTGATAGCCGGCGTAAAAATCCCGGGAATGCCGGATGGGAGCAACCGCATCCTGCAGGCCATGCACCAGCAGCAGCGGCGCGGCTACCTTCGCCATGACCTGGCCGGGGTTATAATGATGCCTAACCAAATCTTCGACAAATTGCCGGTTAAGCTTAAAGCCTTTGCCATAAAAACGGCTGATTTGCTCCCCGTTTAACGCCTTTTGCCATAACTGGGGACCGAGTATGATTTCCCGGAAATTATCGATCGGGCTGGTAACCGGCGCAAATACCAGCCGCCCTGCAATCCGCCGCTGGTCATCCGGATAAGTCAATACAATCAGGCCGCCCAGGCTATGGCCATATAGCAATAACGGCTGACCGGCAAAACGCGGCTGAGCATTTACCCACTCCAGCACACTGTTTAAATCTTCCTGCCAGCCCGACACACTGGTATCGCTGGCAAAATCACCGTCGCTGTCGCCTGAGCCCAGATAGTCAAACCTGATAATGCCGTAACCGCCGGCTTCCAGCGCTTTCGCCAAATTGGCCGTCAGTTGGTTGTAGCCGACTTTATCGCCGGTAAACCCATGGCAGCAAACGATCAGCGGTGTTTGCTCATGAAATACGGCCGGTACATGCACCATTGCTGATAAGCGCTTATTACGACTGGGTATCCAAACATGGTCTTTCATTTTCTATCACGCCTTTCAGCAGCTTTAAATACTAGTATTGCACCAATCTTAAAACTGCAAGTTAATGACGAGGCGATTCTTCGTAAGACAAGGCGGAGGAATGAGGCATACCGAACGTATGCCGATTGACGACAACGAAGTATTACGGAAAATCGTCCGTTAGTAACTGCAGAATTCAGGGCTGGTGCAATACTACCTTCCCGTCAATAAACGTCATGACAACTTTGGTTTTATCAATATCGGTCGCCTTAACTGACAACACATCCTGATCCAGTACCGCCATATCGGCCAGTTTTCCAACTTCAATTGAACCGGTTTCAGACTCCATAAACATGGCGTAAGCCGCCTGAATGGTAAAACTTCTCAGCATTTGCTTTACGGTAGCCCGTTCCCGGGGATTGAGCAGATAACGTTCATCCTCCATACTGGTAATGTCCTCAACACCGTAATGCCTGCCATCATCCATATTCCGGGTAACGCCGATCTCAATCGCCCGCATTGGATTAGGGATATTGGTAACAGGATAGTCCGAAGAAGAAGTCACCGTCACCCCGCTCGCAAACAAACTGCCTAGCGGATATTCCGCCTTGGCCCGTTCGCCCAAAATCCGGTAATCAACACTTTCCCACCAGTGGGGCCCTTTAAAATGCCAATACGGCTGCACACTGGCAATCACCTGCAACTCTTTGAATCGCGGCACATCAGCCGGATCAACAAGCTGCAGATGGGTGATCGTGTTGCGGTAATCGCCGGCCGGGACATTTGCCCGGGTATCGGCCAGGGCATTTAAAACCTTCCTGGTTGAGGCATCCCCGGTGGAGTGAACATAAATTTGCAGATTCCGCCGGTTGGCCATAATAAAGGCCTGCCGAAGCTTGTCTTCAGGCCACAGAAACACACCGTAATAATTGTCCCCTTTCCCGGTCTCACGGGTATAGGGAGCCAATAGATGGCTTGTTCCGCCTTCGACCACCCCGTCGGTAAAAAATTTGGCTGTTGTGATCTGCAAATAAGGCGATTGGCAACGACTGCGCAGTTCGTCAAGAACGGCGAACTGCCCGGCTAAATCGCCTTCTGCGCGAATGGCGACCGCTGCCCGTATTCGAAGCGTCAGCTTACCGTCGTGATCCAATTGTTCTAACGCCTGCAGGACACTGGGCGCGAAATAGCCGGCAATACATAATAGCCCCGTAATGCCAAACCGGTGCATTTTAGCCTGAAATTCCAGCATTGCCGTTTGATATTGACTTAACGTATACTCCGGCAGGTCCACAAGCCGCATTGCGCTTTCTTTCAGCACTCCCCACAGCGCTCCGCTCGCCTGATCTTTTTCAATTACTCCGCCTTCCGGAGCCACTGTGGCTTCATTTATGCCGTTAACCGCCAAAGCCTCGGAGTTGACCCACAAACTATGACCGTCGTTTGCCCGCAGAATAATGGGAATATCGGCCCTGATTGCATCCAGATATTCTTTGCGCGGCCCTTTGCCTAATTCCTCGCCGCTAAAAGCGCCCCAGGACCAGCCCCGTCCATATACCGATTTGCTGTCAGGATATCGGTTCACAAACTCGGTTACGGCTTGCAAATAGCCTTCCAGGCTGCTGATATTGGACAATTGAACTTCATATAGTTCAGACAAGGATAGTCCCGGCGGATGCATATGGGTGTCAAGCAGGCCTGGAATGACCATCTTGCCCTGCAAATCCACCACCTTCGTGGACGGTCCTATATAACACAAAACTCCGGCGTTATCGCCGACAAATACAAACCGGCCGCCCCTTGCCGCTACGGCTTCACCAACCGTATCCCGATCATCGGCAGTATAAACCACGCCATGAATCAATACCAGATCAGCGAAACCATTTACGGGCATCTTTTCACCTACTTAACTCATTTTAAAGGCTGGGTTAGGAAAAGGAACCGCTAGATATAGCGGTGCACCCTGCGGGCCGAAATAATACCGGTGTTCATCCCCGCTTCGTGCAGTCCGCCGCTATAACGCCCATGCTCCATCTTAACGCATAAATCCATTACCGTCAGCAAACCGGCCTGTCTGGCGCGCTCCGCCGCCTCCTGGTTAACAATTTTCAGTTGCAGCCATACCGCTTTGGCCTGACAGGCAATGGCATCTTCCACAATGGGCAGGCAGTCGGCCGCCGGACGGAAGATATCCACCAAATCTACCGGCTCGGGAATACTGGCCAGATTAGGATAGCACCGCTCACCGAGAATCGTTTCAGCCCGGGGATTTACCGGTATTACCCGGTACCCGGCCGAGCGCAGGTAAGTCGCTACAAAATAACTGGCCTTTTGCCGTTCGGTAGACAAACCGACAATCGCAATTGTCCGGCTGTGATAAAGAATTTTTTGTATAACATCGGATTTTTGATAAAGCGCCTGCTGTTCACCAGTCAGCAAAGAATTCATTACGCTAGGGTTTGAAACGCCTGATCCAGATCCCATATTAGATCCTCCAAATTTTCTATTCCGACAGATAAGCGGATTAATTCCGGGCCAACGCCGCAATCCCGCAACTCCTCATCGGTAAGCTGTTGATGGGTGGTCGAGCCCGGATGGATAACCAGGCTGCGTACATCGCCAATGTTAGCCAGATGGCTGAATAACTTGAGGTGCTCAATAAACCGCTTGCCTGTCTGCCGGACATCCTCGCAGGCTTGCTTTTTCAAACCAAACGACAGTACGGCCCCGGCGCCTTTGGGCAGGTATTTTACGGCAAGCAGGTGCTGGGGATGGCTGGCAAGGCCTGCATAGGCCACCCAGGCCACTTGAGGGTGCTGTTCCAGAAACCGGGCAATTTGTAAAGCATTATCCACCTGGCGATCCAGCCTGAGTGATAAAGTCTCAACCCCCTGCAGCAGCAGGAAAGCATTCATGGGAGAAAGGCTGCCGCCAGTATCGCGCAGCGTTTCCACCCTGGCTTTCATTAAAAATCCGTAATGGCCGAACGTATCATAAAAACGCAAATTGTGGTATTGCGGCGAAGGATCGGCAATCGACGGAAAACCTGAGTAATCAAATTTGCCTGAATCCAGCACCACGCCGCCCAGGGAATTGCCGTGTCCGCCAATAAATTTAGTCGCCGAATAAACCGTGATGGCAGCGCCGAAATCCATCGGCCGGCATAAATAAGGCGTGGCTATCGTATTATCAATAATCAGCGGAATATGATGGTGCTCAGCCAAAGCAGCCACTGCTTCCAAATCAAGGATACTGCCCCGCGGATTACCAATAAGCTCACCGTACAGCGCTCTGGTTTTCGGCGTAATCGCCCGCTCCCAGGCTTTACTATCGGTAGGATCGACGTAAGTAACGGTAACGCCCAGCCGTTTAAGTGTATGGGTGATTTGCGTTATGCTGCCGCCATACAGGTGGGAGGAGGCCGCCAGTTCATCGCCCGGCTGTAGCAGCGTCATAAAGGCCGCCAACTGGGCCGCCATGCCGCTGGCCGTGGCAACCGCGCCGGTTGCGCCTTCCAATGCCGCCATCCGTTCTTCAAAAACCGCAACCGTCGGATTGCTGATCCGGGAATAAATATGCCCGTATTGTTTTAAATCAAATAATTCGGCGGCATGATCGGCGTCATAAAAAACATAGGACGAGGTTTGGTAGATAGGTACGGCTCTGGCGCCGTGCTGGGTATCCGGAATGTGACCGGCATGTACCATTTTTGTTTCAAAGCCAAAATTGCGCTCTGACTTCATCTGTTCAACTCCTTAATTACTCTAGTGCCCTGTCAGCCTGTTAGCAGCGGATAAAGCCGGCAATATTGGGATCGCTGTTCAAAAGCGCCAGGTCCTCCTCTGTTGGCAGCTGCGCTTTATCCCTGTCAATGTTTACCATGCACAAAAATCCCAGCGGCTGACCGGCAGTAGCCCGGAATTGATGCCACGTTGAGGAGGGAATCATAATAACATCGTTTTCACGGACTTGATGAATATCCCTGCCAACCAGGGCTTCCCCTTGACCGCGGGCAATCACCACATAATGCACGTGCCGGTGCTGCTCCAATGTCGAATGCCCACCGGACGCAATTTCAAAGTATCTGACCTGGCAGGGCAAATCGGTCTGTCCCTCCAACAAAACCTGCCTGGTAATATTTTTAAAGTTGTTGCCGGCTTCTTTATAGGCTAAAACCGGCACGTTTTCCCAGCGGTAATCTCCTGAATGGCGAATTAACATCTTGAAATCTCCTCCTGCATTTAAAAAGCCTGGATCCGCACTATTTCATTAATAGGACGAAACCAAGCCTCCAGTATGTCTGGTCAACTCTATACAAATCTATTGTATTAAGGGAAACAGGCCTTCGGTGAAACAGCACTGCATGAAATACAGTTTGAACTATGTATTGCCTATTACTGTTATTGTACTTCTGCGGCATATTCCTGTCAATATCTCAGTTAAAACTTGCTTCAATTCCTCTGCATCAGAATACCGGCTGCCTCCGGCTGTGCAAAAACCAGTCCTGCCCTGTTGAATTGCGTATCCAGCGTATCCCGGAAAAACATAAGTTTTTCGGGGCAGTTTACGTTTTTTCCACTTGTTTCCTGTCTTGTTTCGCGTATAATAATAGTATATTCAAAAATTTTAAGGAGCGTGAATAAATTGGATGAAGTTTTTCAATTTCTAACGGAAAATTCAACATTTTACCTTGCCACCATTGATGGCGCCAGTCCCAAAGTACGGCCTTTTGGATTTGTTATGAAATTTGATAATAAGCTGTGCTTCTGCACCAGCAATCAAAAAAATGTTTACAAGCAGCTCCAGGCCAATCCCCAGTTTGAAATTTCTACAACGGCGAAAAGCGGCGAGTGGCTGCGCCTGAAAGGCAAGGCTGTTTTTATTACCAGCAGGGAATCCAAACAGGCTGCCTTGACAGCCGCTCCATTTCTCAGTAAGCGATACAAAGTGGAGGACTCTATTTTTGAAATTTTTTACATTGCGGCTGCGGAAGCCACGTTCAGCACGCTCCAGGGCGATTCCCGGACAGTTAAACTTTAACCTTGCTTCAAAAAGATCAACTCCAATGCCCACTAGATTAACAGGAACGATACTTTCCGTATCATCAATAAACCCTCCGGCGAGCCGGAGGGTTTATTAATTTCCGTCCCTAGATGCTTAATTTTGCTGTCCTATTCCCCTGCCCGGCAATAAACGGAGCTTGCCGCTACTCATTTTTTAAGCAATTAACAGAAAATTTATGCTTGCATTTATTTTTACAAAAGAATATACTTAAACTCAAATGAACACATTCGAACATTTTGTCTGGTTTAAAATTGCCGCTGACCTCAACCGCCTGTATTTAAAATTTTAATGCAGTTAGAGCCAAAATGAATAGAAAACGGAGGAACTAACATTGTTTCAAGTGGAAAGGCAGGAAAAAATTGTTAGAATTCTCGAGGAAAAACCAAGGGTAACAGTGGAAGAATTGGCAAAACTCCTTAATGTAACCGCAATGACGATCCGCCGCGATCTCAAATACCTGGAAAGCGTCCAGGTAATCAGCCGTACTTTCGGAGGCGCTGTTCTGAAGTCAAAACTTACGCTCGAACTGCCGCGTCAGGAAAAAGCAATGCATAATCAGCAGGAAAAAGAACGCATTGCGCTTGCCGCCGCAGCGTTGGTCCGGGAAGGACAAACAGTCCTGCTGGACGCCGGAACTACGACCATGGAAATTGCCAAACAGCTGACCAGGCTAAAAAATTTAACGGTCATTACCAACGATGTGCTCATTGCCGCCCACCTGGTGGTTTCCAGTAATTTTGAAATCTATTGCACCGGTGACCGCGTGCAAAATCGTACCGGTTCCTGCATGGGGTCGCGGGCAATTCAGTTTTTGAAACAAATTTATGCTGATATTGCTTTTATTGGCGCCAGCTCCATCGACGCCGCACTCGGCGTCAGCGGTCCGACGTTTGAGAAAGCGGAACTAAAAAAAGAAATGATTTTGTCCGCCGAACAAGTCATCCTGGTGGCGGACAACAGCAAGTTCAATCGCAGAAGTATTAACAAGATCTGCAGTTTAAAGGACATTTCACTCATTATATGCGATAAGGGCTTAGATGCCCAGGTTGCCGACAGCTTGCGCGAAACAGATGTAAAACTGCAGCTTGTATAAAATAATACCTACAGCTTATGTCAATAATAAGGAGGAACTTTTTATGCCTAAAGTTTTAATTATCGGCGACGATATGACCGGCGTGAATGCCAGCGCTGTTTTATTGGCCCGGCAGGGATTAACCTGTGCAACCTTTTTTGATCTGGACACTTATGACGCCGGTGAAAACCAGCATCTTGACACAGTGGTCATTAGCACCGACAGCCGCAGCATTGATGCCGATACGGCCTACCGGAGGGTTGACCGGGCCATGAAAGCCGTTTATGACGACGGGGTCAAGCTTGTCAATAAACGTATGGACAGCACACTCAGAGGAAATATCGGCGCAGAACTAAAGGGAATACTGGATAACCTGCCGGCCGGCACACTGGCCCTGGTTGTTCCGGTCTTTCCGGCATCAGGCCGGGTCTGCATCGGCGGCTACTTGATGGTGCATCAGGTACCGCTGGAAAAAACCATTGTCGCCAAAGATCCCAAAAATCCCATCACTACCTCCAAGGTAGTCCCGCTGATTGCCGGACAAATGCAGGAACAGGTTGGCTTTATCGAATTAAGCACAGTACTGCAGGGCGAGCAGGCCATAGCCAAATCTATTATTGAGCAGCACAGCGCCGGTTGCCGGGTAATTGTTGTCGATGCCACTACCGACGACAATGTAAAAGATATCGCCAAAGCCGCAAAAGCGACGAAGCTTCGGCTGGTTGCCGTAGATCCGGGTCCTTTTACCGGAGCGATGGCTATGGAATTAATCGAAGCCCCGCCTACCGGCAAAGGGCAAAAAGTGCTGCTGACGGTGGGCAGTGTAAGTGACGCGACCAGGCGCCAAATGGAAGACATCCGCTTAAAATATTCGCATCATATCGTCAATGTGGATGTCTTGAAACTCATTGACGCCGGACAGCGTGATCAGGAAATCAGTCGAGTCGTTCAAACCCTGGCGGCCACTGCCGATCAATATGAGGTTTTAGGCGTTACAACAACCTGCTGGGAATGCGACGTGCTTGACTTAAGCAAGCTGGCCCGGGAGAGAAACACTACGGAAGACGCCGTCTCGCAACAAATTGCCCAGGGTCTCGCCGCCATTACCCGGAAGATGATCCAGGAGCTGGGACCTGTGATTGGCGGTTTATTCACCAGCGGCGGCGACGTCACAGTGGCGGTCTGCGCTGAATTGAAAGCGGTAAGCATTGAAATCAAAGATGAAGTTTTACCGCTGGCTGTATATGGCCGCATTCATCAGGGCGTTTTCCATAACCGCCCGATTATCACCAAAGGCGGCCTGATTGGCGACGATACTGCAATTAGCAAATGTGTAGACTATTTATTGATTAAATTATCAAATGAAAGCTACGCCAAGAAACTATAAATCCGAGGAGATGTTATCTATGAACAGACCTGTCATTGGACTTCCATTGGGCGATCCAGCCGGTGTAGGACCGGAAATCATTGTGAAATCTTTAAATATTGCCGAAATTTACGAGCTTTGCCGTCCTGTCGTCATTGGTGATGTTGCAGTATTGGAACAGGCCATGAAGTTTTGCGGCGTCAAACTCGCAGTCAATAAAATAGCCGCTCCGGCTGAGGGTAAATATACCTTCGGTTCCATTGATGTCATTGATCTGGCCAATGTTGACACGGCCCGGCTGCAGATCGGCAAAGTTCAGGCTATGGGCGGACAAGCCGCCTTTGATTATATCAAAAAAACCACCGAACTGGCGCTTGCCAAAGAAATTGATGCGATGGCCACCACGCCGATCAACAAAGAATCGCTGAAAGCTGCTAAGGTAAACTATATTGGGCATACTGAAATACTGGAGGATCTGACCCAGACCAAAAATCCCCTAACCATGTTTCAGGTCTTTGATTTACGGGTATTTTTTCTCACCCGCCACGTATCCCTGCGACGGGCTTGCGCTTTAATCACCGCCGACAGTATTTACGAATTTATTCAGCGTTGTGTCAAGGCGCTGGAAGTTTTAGGGGTGAAAAATCCCAAGCTGGCGGTTGCCGGCCTAAATCCCCATAGTGGTGAACACGGTCTGTTTGGCGACGAGGAAGTCCGCGAAATCGAACCTGCTATTGCCAAAGCCAAAGCTGACGGCATCAATGTCCTTGGCCCTGTACCGGCTGACTCGGTATTCCATTTTGCATTAAAAGGCAAATATGACGCAGTATTATCCTTATACCATGACCAGGGACATATCGCGACTAAAATGGTCGATTTCGAACGGACAATTTCCATTACGAATAATATGCCCTTCCTGCGCACCTCTGTCGATCACGGCACCGCCTTTGACATTGCCGGAACCGGTAAAGTAAGTGAAGTCAGCATGGTCGAAGCCATTAAGCTTGCGGCCCTATATGCGCCCAGCTTTAACCGGCAGTAAAATCATAGCTGCAATAAGTCCCGGCTTCCGGCACATTGCGCCGGAAGCCGGGACCAACCCATCCGGGAAACCGGTCACGCTCTGCCTAGGCAGCATGGTGCGGTAATCCGCCAAATGCATTGTATTTTTTTGACTCAGTGCCTGTTTATCATTTCCGGATAGGTTGCCCGATTGAAGCTTCCAGATAGATGAATCAATATCCTAAAATAAGCGGAAAGAGAGTGAAAAACTTATATGGATCAGTCTACAGCGATGCTTGCTGTGCTAGGATTAGCTATTGTAATGATTATCGTTTTGAGTATTAAATTTAAAATTCATGCTTTTATCTCCTTATTGGGCGCTTGCTTTTTAATTGCTTTCGCTACCGGGATGCCTTTGGAAACAATCGGCAAATCAATTGAAACCGGCATGGGCGGCACGCTCGGCTTTCTCGCGCCAATCTTAGCTTTAGGCGCCATTATCGGCAAAATGATGGAAATTTCCGGCGGCGCCGAGAAATTAGCGCGAACCTTAATCAACATCATTGGGAAAAACCGCGCCGCCTGGGCAATGATGATTGTTGCCTACATTTGCGGGATTCCGGTATTTTTGCAAGTCGGTATCGTTTTACTTACACCGATCTTATTCCATGTGGTCCAGGAATCAAAGCAGCCGCTGGTTAAAGTCGCTTTGTCCATGACCACCGCTTTGACTGTCGTACATTGCATTGTTCCTCCTCATCCGGCCGCTACTGCCATTACTTTGGCGCTAAATGCCGATATTGGCAAAGTTATTTTCTACGGCCTGCTGGTCGGCCTGCCGGCCACAGCGATTGCCGGTCCTATTTTCGGGCAGTTTATCTCTAAATCCAATAACTTTGAACCGCCTGAACAATACCGCAATGTTCAGCCAACGCCTGACGAAAAGCTGCCGGCTTTCGGTATTACCATTTTTACCATCCTGCTTCCGTTGCTGATGATGATTGGTAAAACCGTCATTGAATTAAATTCGGCTAAAGACGCTTCTTATCTGCCGTTCATTAATTTTCTGGGCAATCCAATTACCGCCCTGTTTATTGCCGCCATCTTATCCTATTATGTGATGGGCATTAAACGCGGCCATACCCTTGGCGATCTCGCCAAACGCACTGAAGCCGCGATGGGTCCGATGGCGACCATCATCCTGGTCATTGGCGCCGCCGGCGCTTTCAACCGGGTTATCCTGGATAGCGGCATCGGTGAAGTTCTCAAACAGGTTTTAACAACCATTCAGGTAAGCCCGCTGGTCATGGCCTGGGTAATTGCCATTATTATGCGCTTTGCCATCGGCAGCGCCACTGTTGCCATGATGACCTCCGCCGGTTTTATCATGCCTGTGCTTACCGCTTATCCCTCCTTGGATCCGGCGTTGGTAGCCATTGCCATTGGTTCGGGCGCAATCGGCGCATCTCACGTAACCGATCCTGGCTTCTGGTTTGTTAAAGAAGCTTTAGGAATTCCGATGAACAAGATGTTCTCTATCTACACTGCTTCAACCACCATCGCTGCGGTTGTCGGACTGATCGGGACACTTATTCTGGCCTCGGTACTGGGCTAAACAGTAAAATAAAACGGTTTGTTTTTATCAATGGCAGACCCTGTCATTTCAGGACCCAGCTTTTTAAAAAAGCTGGGTCCTGCTTTTTTGCCTTGTAAAAAGGTAGCAATAACAGGTTTTATTTCCCAGTGATCTTCATGTATTCATGAATACATGTTTATTAGCCGTCTAAACTACTGTCGGGAATTTATCAAGTTTTGTATAATAGTAGAGTATATAAAGGAGCGATGTATAATGACTCAGTTGGCCCAAACCAATGAATTAACACTGCGTGACCAATATACTTTCTTAGTCCGCAGTTATGAAAAATTCCAGGCGCAAAAGCTAAAACTAAATATGGCGCGCGGTATCCCCTGCCAAGAGCAGTTGGACCTGTCCAACGGACTCTTTGATTGTACCGGCCCCGGCGATTACAAAACAGGCAATGGCGTTGACTGCCGGAATTATGGCGGCATTGAAGGCATTCCCGAAGTCCGGGAGCTTTGCGCCGAGCTTTTGGAAACAGACCCGCAACAGGTGCTTGTCGGAGGAAATTCCAGCTTAAACCTGATGTTTGATCTCATCGCCCATGCCATGTTTTACCCTCTGCCCGGCGGCAGCCGCGCCTGGGGCAAACTGCCGGCGGTTAAATTTCTCTGCCCCAGCCCCGGTTATGACCGGCACTTTGCCATCTGTGAACATTTGGGAATTGAAATGATTCCCGTCAATTACCGGCAGGATGGTCCTGATATGGATCAAATTGAAGCTTTAGTCGCCGCTGACCCGGCAATTAAAGGCATCTGGTGCGTACCGAAATACAGCAATCCCCTGGGCATTACTTATAGCGATACGGTCATCCGGCGGTTAGCCGCCCTGCCGGCCAAAGCCGGTGATTTTCGCATCTTTTATGATAACGCTTATAATGTCCATCATCTCACCGCCACTCCGGCCAGGCTGTTAAACATTCTGGACGCCTGTAAGCAGGCTGGTCATCCTGATCGCGTTTTCGTTTTCGGTTCAACTTCCAAAATGACTTTTCCGGGGGCTGGTATTGCTATGCTTGCCAGCAGTGACGCCAACCTTAATTGGCTAAAGAAAAAAATCGGCATCCAGACCATCGGGCCTGATAAACTGAATCAGTTGCGCCAGGTTCGCTTCTTCCGGAACCGGGCCGGGATTGAGGCTCACATGCAAAAACATGCAGCAATCATCAAGCCTAAATTTGATTTGGTGCTGACCACTTTGACCGCTGAATTAGCCGGAAAAAGCCTGGCTTCCTGGAGCAATCCCCAGGGCGGTTATTTTATCAGTCTTGACACGCTGCCCGGCTGTGCAAAACAAGTCGTCGCCAAAGCGGCTGCTGCTGGCGTCGTACTGACCCCGGCCGGAGCTACTTTTCCTTACGGCCGGGACCCTGAAGATAAAAACATCCGGCTTTCGCCTACCTTCCCGTCTTTGCCGGAACTGAAAAAGGCCATGCAGTTGCTGACCCTGTGCATTCAGTTGGTCAGTATAGAGCAGGAATTGGCGTAACAACCAATCCCGCTTTTTCCTGACAAGACCCGCCGCTGTACATCAATAGCCAGCGGCGAAACAATTTTATTGTTTGTTCAACCGATTATACTCGGTCAGCCGGCAGGCTGATTATAAAAAGGGGTGTCTGAAATGCTTTTGCATTTAGGCGCCCCTTTAATATAAATAGACCATTGCCGCCCTATGATTTTTCGCCTGTTATCCAAACGCACGGTAGCCAGGCCCAGGCTTAAAACTAGCGTTTTGAAGGACTGAGCGAATCCCCGTACAGAAATTCATATAGCTTTTTGGCCGACTGAAAGGCTCTCCGCAAGAACCATTCAGGGGTTTCGGTATCACCATACTTAGAAAACTTGTTGGTTACCTCCAAGGCAACAGCGCCGCGATAAACCGACTTTTTCAGTTTGGCAACCACCGCTTTCCAGTCAACCGATCCTTCACCAGGCACTTTATGCAAGTCATGAACCCCGTCGTTATCATGGATATGCACAGCCATCAGCCTTGCCCCGTATTGCGTAAGCAAATCAGCTTCCCTGTTGTAACAGTACTCATGTCCTGAATCGTAACAAAAGCCTAACCTGTCAGACTGGATGTTGTCCAAAATAAAATGCAGATATTCCAGCCGGCGGAGGTTTTCCAGCGCAATATTAACATTTTTCCGCTCCGCTAATTCTACCAGCCGTTTTATTCTGTCCAACCCGGTCTGATTGGTCTTTTGGAGATGCTCGCCAGCCGAAAGATGCATCACCACTGTTGGAATTTCATGAACTGCACTTTCATTGATACAATTTGCCAGAACTTGCTCGAATTCATCCCCCTGCCGCCCATCTGTCCACAAACAATTAATTCCTTCAAAAGGCGCATGGATATTTTCAACACAAAGACCGTTTTCTCTTGCCAGCGCCGGCTGTACCGCTTTGTCGCCATCAACGGCTGCATGCTCGTCACTCCACCACAACAGTACTCCGTCAAATCCGGCGGCTTTTATCATTTTAAAACGTTTATCCATCGGTATTGGAAAACCAAACCAGGAAAAAATACTTACTTTTGCCATACCATTCCCTCTCCTTTGAAAGCTTATATCTCTACTCAACGACAGACAGCGCCTGCTTAACTGCACCCCATTTTCCCACTTCCTTCCGGATATAAAAAGGCTGTACTCCGCCTCTGGAATACAGCCTCTAGCAATTGACTAGTCAGTTTCACGTATCTGTTTAAATTGTATTCAATTTTACATCTTTTGTCAATCGATTATTTTCAGACTATTGAATAAATAATGTTTGGCCCCATATGCTTGCCAGCATTGCCGCACAGGTGCATAATAGAGACTACAAGCTTTCATCAGCATTTTAAACCTGTGCTGTAAAATTTTTCTAACAAAGAGGATTACCTATGATAAGAACAATCGAAGAATATTCACTCAACGCTCTGCCGGCCCTGCAGACCATGATATACGACGGCTGGGTTCTGCGCTTTGCCGGCGGTTACTCCAAACGCGCCAATTCGGTTAACCCGTTATATCCTTCCACCGAGCCTCCGCTCGCCAAAATCAGGAATTGTGAACAATTCTACGCCGCCAAAAACCTGTCGGCAGTTTTTAAAATAACGCCGGCGGCGTTGCCACCGGCGTTAGATGCCATATTGGCGGAGCAAGGGTATCGCCGCGATTCCCCGGCCAGCGTACAAGTGCTTGATTTAACCGGGCTGACGCCGTCATTCGATGAACAAATGACTGCCAGCCAGCAGCTAACCGAAGAATGGCTGACTGATTTTTGCCGTTTCAGCAGTGTTTCAAATAAAAATAAGCCGGTATTAAAATACATGCTGAAAAATATTATTCCCAATAAATATATTGTATCCTTAAAAGCCGGCAGCTCTGCCATCGGCGGTGGTGTTGGCGTGCTGCAAGGAGAATTTATCGGTCTGTATGATATCGTCATTGACAGCGCTTACCGCAATCAGGGCTATGGCCAAAAACTAGTCTCCGGCCTTCTCCGGCTGGGAAGAAGCGCAGGAGCAAAAAAAGCCTACCTCCAGGTTATGTCCAATAATTACCCGGCGGTTAAGCTGTACTCCGGTATGGGATTTACGGAACTGTACCAGTACTGGTATAGAATAAAATAAGTCTTTTCCTCCCTGCTTCGTGGCCGTAACGGCATACATCCGATAGGCCTCCCTCCTCCGCCTTATCTTGCGAAAAACAGCCTCGCCATTATCCTGCCGTTTAGAGCTGACAAGGCACTAGTTAAATCTGGTAAGCACTACCGAGTAAATATCCTCCAGCAACTTCAGTCCGCCCTCATATCCTACATAAGAACTATTGATGATCAGGCGTTCGTTTACCGGCCAGGAAACCGGCAAATAGTGCGCCTGTGTTTTTTGCGCCACCTTCTTTTCCCAGCCGCTGCCAATAATTAGCGGATATCCGGTAAAATAGGTGTTTTTGATCTCATCCTGGATAACATAGCCGTCTGATAAGAACTCCACTTCGGCCTCAATTCCATAATTCAGATTGCTGAATTCTGATTTTATCTGCTCCTGATATTCAGGCGGTGTATTATCCGTGATGTATTGCTTGGACGGAAACAAACCGACATCATTGACCAGAAACTTCGTTAACGCCAATGAATACTGGGCATCGGAAACCACGACGAAACGCTTGGACATCACGCGGGTCTCTAAAAACACATCAGCAAACCGTTCAATAAAATAATAATACTTATTTTCGTTTTCTTTAATCAGGTTTTCTGTTTTTCGCTTATCCACCCCGGCAAACCCGCCGACTGCCCGCAGGAACTTACTGGTTTCGGACGCGCCCACCGGCAGTGTCGGCCAATGTAAATAAGGAGTAGCAAATTTTTCCTGCAGCAGCTTTACATTATTTAATCCCACCCATGGAGATACCAGCAGATTAAATTCTGCTGCAGGCAGTTTATCAATGTTTTTTATGCCGCGGTCATAGCCGAAAATTGTATTGGGAATTAAGCCAAGCTGAGCCACAAGCCGCTCCAGCTCAAATAAATTGCCATACCAGAAGGGGTCATGCTGCGGAATACTGGCCCATATATTTACAAGTCCTTTGGTCTTTTGCGCCGGCGGCTTTAAGTATTGTTCAATAATGGCCTGCACCACCCACTCATGGCCTAAAAAATTGTTTCCTTTAAATCCTGCTGTTGACGCAAAGATTACCGGCTTTTCGGCATCCCGAAACGAACGGACAACCTCTTCCATATCATCGCCGATGATCTCGGAAGAACAGCTGCTCAGGACGACATACATATCGGCATTGATCACCTTCAGCGCGTTTTCAATCGTTTCCTGTAAGCGTTCGGTTCCTCCGAAAATAACATCTTTTTCATTAAGGTTTGTGCAGGGGAAAACCCTGGGGGCAAAATGGCCCGAACCGCCGTGGTTGCCCTGTAATTTATCAGCGCAGCCAGGCCCCGAATGCAGAATAGGCAGCGCCTTGGTGATTGCCTGAACCGTCTGCATTGCGGCCAGGGCGCATTTATATCGGGGTTGATCTAATATCTTGGGCATTTACTTTTAATCCTCCTTAAGGAATGCTGCAGTGTCTTGTTTATACCACCATGCAGTGTAGGGAAGGGTAATTCTGGCTGCCAGATTTTTTTCAAAACTCCGGTTCCTGATTGTATCCAGGATCGTATTGGCAAAATCCAGTGTGCCGCGATAGCCAAACGTCTTATACTCATCACCTAAAAAGAAGGCCGCAATGCCTTGTTTAATCGCCCATACCGTAGTTCCCGGATGCCTGGCCAGATATATATCCGGTTTGTGACGGTTGAGGATATTAAGAATTTCAAAATTCTGCTGATCGCTGACACTTACTTTGAAGTTATAAGGACTGTTCTGTTCCAAATATTCCAAGTGCGGCGGAATCTCGCCATTATCATAGCGGGTGTCATAGTGCCAGGATGCAACCCACACCACTTCAAGCCCCAGTTCCTGCAATACCCGCGACACCTGAAAAGCGTAACTTGCTCCCATGCCCAGTACGGCCCTCAGTCCCTTGAGCTGCTGTTTGACCTCTTCAATTTTAGGCAGATAGAAGGCCCGCTCCCGCTCAATGTATGCCTCTACCTCGGCTTCCTTGTGAATAACCAGTCCGATTTCCCGCAGCCATGCTTCAAATCCGGCAATCCCTAACGGATTGATGCTCTTGATATACGGCACCCCGTACTCCTGTTCCAGGCCATTGCCCAAATACGTTCCTAAAGTGCCGCAAATTGACACCGTTGCCAGCGCTTCCGAAAGGCGCGAAAGCTCTTGCACCGTCGAATTGGCGTATAGAAAAAACGGCGCAACATCAAAATTGGCAAAAATATCAATAATCTCCTGGCGGGCGCTTTCATTGAAATTCTTAAAATTAATGATATTGGTCTTTCTTTCCGGTGGTTTGACAATATTGGTAAGCACTGCATGGTCGGCAGCATCAAAGCCGGATGCCCAAACCCGGGATTTAAACCCTTCACAATGCACAGGAGCCAGCGGAACCGGTAATTCTGCTCTTAGTTCGGCAACCACGCTGTCAACATCTTCGCCGATGATGCCAGAAACGCACGAGGTTCCTACAAATATGGCTTTAGGGTGATAGCGGTGGTAAGTTTCAATGATGATTTGCCGCAGGTCGGCGGTGGCGCCAAAAATGGTATCAGACTCATCCATATCCGTCCCCAGAAAAACAGTCTCATACTCCACGCCGCGCTTGGCGGCAAGCTGGGTATAGTGAACAATCGTATTGGCCGACATTGCCGTACAACCGGACGGCGCATGATTGATAACGGCAACGTCCCTGATGCTGGCAAGCTGGGCCAGAGCGCAGCCGGCGTCACAGGAGCTGGACTGACTGAAACAACGCTCCTTTTCCTGTAGTGTCCCGCATTTACTCTTATGCACCAGATCATGCAAGTCACCGGAGTAACCGGTAATTGATCCTAACCGGCTCTCCCGGGTACCGGCTGAAGTGATGTTTAGATTGATCGCCATAATATACCTCCTAAATTTTTCTTATTAACGTTTGGATTTCAAAATAAATAATAAAAAAGCCAGTGAAACATAAGTTTCACTAGCCTTTAGCATTTTAAACTAATCAGCAGCAACAGTCCTATTCAATTATTGTTGCCCCTATGCGCCCTGCATATAGCCGGTGGCTAAACGATATGGGCAACTGTAAAAAATCAGCAAAAATGATACTCTAATTATAAGCCGAATTTTCGTCATATGTCAAGGTACCAGCCTCGCGGTTAAAGGCCGAAATATTCGGCATACAAAGCTTTCGCCTTATTTTCATTGTCAATATTCTTGATGATCGCCCGCCCGTCGGTAAACAGCGTCATTTCCACTTCACCGGCGGCAAAGCGCAGCGTAAACCGGTTATACTCCAGCCGGCCCAAAGGCTGGAGCCGTTCAGCCAGATCAGCAAAATTTATCTGTTTCGCTGTCCCCGGCACTACCTGTACGGCGTTCTGCCCGCACAGAGCGGTTGTATAGGTTGCCTGCCGGGCGGTTAAATAGCTATACTCATGCCTGACGCAGGTGGGGCATTCAGCATTAACCGGCAGTGTCCTGCCTTGCATCGAATGCGTCCACACATCAATAAACAATGCTTCCGTCCTGATTGCCGGGCTATCCAGCAGAATTTTTACAGCCTCCGCCGATTGATAGCAGGCAATGATTCCCGTGATCATATTGAGCACCCCGGCAGAGCTGCACGTTTCGCCCGGCGTTTCCGGTATATTGGGCATCAGGCAGCGATAGCAGGGAGTCTTACCGGGAATAATGTTCATGGTCAGCCCATAGCTTCCCAACACCGCGCCATGAATCCAGGGAATAGCATGCTTCACACAGGCGTCATTCAGAATGAATCTGGTTTCAAAATTATCCGTGCCATCCACAACAAGATCAACGCCGCTCAATAATAACTCCACATTGCCCGCATTCAAATCACTGATTACCGGCTCCAGCTCAATGCCTGAATTTACCGATTGCAGATAGCGGGCGGCGGCAATCGCTTTGGGCAGTCCGGCCTGAACATCAGACTCCGTGAAGATGCATTGCCGCTGTAAATTACTCAACTCCACAAAGTCACGGTCAATTAACTGCAAATAACCAACCCCGGCCCGGGCTAAATTATTAGCAATAACCGACCCCAAAGCGCCGACGCCAAGAATTGCCACCCGGCTGTGCGCCAGTTTTTCCTGCCCGGTTGGCCCGATTCCTGGAAATATGGCTTGCCGTGAATATCTTTCTTCAAACATTGTCATAACAGAACTCCTATTAACATAATTCAGCGATAACGGCGGCAACGGCCTGCAGACACTGTTCAATTTCCGCCTCGGTCGTGAAATATCCGGGACTTAACCGGACAGTGCCGCCCCGGCTTGTTCCCAGCGTCAGATGGGCGTCTGGCGCACAATGCAAGCCCGCCCTTGAAGCAATTTGAAAAGACTGATCCAAAATCAGGCTTATTTCCGCCGGATCAATTCCGGGAACACCAAATGATACAACGGCGGCGCGGGTTTTGCCGGCAGATGGCCCATATAAAACAACCGGACGGATTTTTTCCAGGCCAGTCAGCAGCATATTGGTTAATACCTCTTCCCTCCGGCGGACAATATCCTGCCCGGTTTCAAGAATAAACCGGATGCCGGCGCCCAATCCGGCAATCCCCGGCGTATTGAGCGTACCGCTCTCATAACGGTCAGGGCACTCCTCAGGCTGCTCCAGGGATTCTGATCTGCTGCCGGTCCCCCCCTCCCGCAATGGTTTTAAAGATATGCCCCTGCCAATATACAGGCCGCCTACCCCCTGGCAGCCAAAAAGCGCCTTATGACCGGGAAACGCCAGTAAATCAATGCCCATTTTACCCACATCAATCGGAAAAAGCCCCGCCGTCTGAGCGCAGTCAACCAGCAACAACACCCCCGCGGCTTTTGCCACCCGGGCAATATCCACAATGGGGTTAAGCGTGCCGGTTACATTGGAGGCATGACTAACGGCAATCAGTTTTGTATTGGGCCTGAGGGCTGTCCGGATGTCGGCAGCCGCCAGGCCCGAGAACGGCGAAGTTGCAACCTTGCTGACCTCCACCCCCGTTTTGCACAGCGCCTCCAGCGGCCGGGCCAGCGCGTTATGCTCCATTGAGCCGGTAATGACATGATCACCGGCCTGTAATAATCCTTTTAAGGCCAGATTTAAAGCATCAGTGGCATTTAGCGTAAAAATAATCCGGGATGGATCCGGGACGGAAAACAACTGAGCGGTCAGTCGCCGGGTTTCCTGAATGACCCGGTCGGCCGCTAAAGCCATCGTATGCCCTGACCGCCCCGGGTTAGCCCCGGCTTGGCGCATCACCTTGTCCACCGTTTGATAAACAGCTTCCGGTTTAGGCCAGGAAGTGGCCGCATTATCCAAATAAATCATGGCAAACCCCTTTAAGTAAAAAACCGAAGCGGGTCCCGCGCGGAAACGCCGTCCAGCCTTATTACATCATTCAATCCACATTGACATTTTAATTTAATTATACCTTTTTTTTAAAAAACAACAAGATTTTTACCTGTGTTACATCAAAATCAGCAGCAAATGCAGCCTGATCCTTCCCGTTGCTGTTCGTCATAGCAACTGAATATTAAGGGTACTGCCTCAAAAAATAAAATCAGCGTCAGCCAGGCGATGCTCTATCTCTTTTGCTATTTGTATTTCCGCGGCTTCATCCCCGGCTTCAAAAGTCACGGAAAGCCGAATATAGGAACCGGCATCATCCCACGGAACGGTGGAAATCAGCTTTTCGGCAATTAAGTATTGGGAAAAGTCTTCAGCCGATAAAAAGCTCCGGCCATTTTTCATTCCTTTAGGAATTTGTACATAAAGATAGAACGAAGCTTTGGGTTTTTTCACCGTAAAACCGGCTTTGCGAAAAACATCTACCAGTAAATTGTGACGCCGCGAATATTTCAGCGCAGTTTTTTCTGTTATCTCAGGATGCTGCAAGCAATATATTCCGGCTTTTTGGATGGCGGCAAACTGTCCGGAATCATTGTTGTCTTTCACCGCGGCAAACGCTTTAATAACCAGTTCATTGCCGCAAATAAACGCTAACCTCCAGCCTGTCATATTGAACGCTTTGGACAGGGAATGAATTTCCACTCCGACTTCCTTGGCTCCGCTTACCGACAAGAAGCTGAACGGCTTGTTACCGTCAAAAGTAAGAGCGGCATAGGCGGCATCAGCTACAACAATCATGTTGTTTTCCCGGGCAAAACGCACAACGCGTTCATAAAACTGGCTGGTCGCAGTCGCTCCGGTTGGGTTATTGGGATAGTTGATATACAATAGCTTGGCTTTACGCCGCTGCTCCTGGGTAAGAGAATTCAAATCAGGCCAAAATTTATTTTTTTCCAGCAACGGCAGATTAACTACTTCGCCCTGCAAAGCTTTGGTCATCGTGCCCAAAACCGGATAGCCCGGTACTGTCATAATGGTGATATCCCCAGGGTTAATAAAAGCCAACGGCAACTGCACTAAAATTGATTTGGAACCAATCCCGTGATTAACCTCAGAAAACGGGTTCAAGCCCTTTACCTGATAAACAGATTCCATATATTTGACAGCAGCATCTTTAAATTCCTGTACGCCATTATCGGTATAGCCTCTATTTTCTTTTAACCCGGCTTGCTCAAACAAAATATCCACAACTGCCGGCTCAGCCATCCAATCCGGCTCCCCTACCCCCAGGTCAATTAAGTTGATTTCCGGGTTATTTTTTATGGCCGTTCTTTTGGCCTGTTTAATTCTTTCAAATTTATATAACACCGTATCGCCGCCAAATAAATCACCGCCAATGCGTTGTGCAAACAATTCCTGAATAAAGCTTTTTCTCATTGTTAACCTCCTGTTCCTGCCAGGAGCAGGGTTACTGCTCCCCAGCCAGCTGATAAATAGCGCTGGCATAGATTTCTGTTGCTTTCAGCAAGGCCTCCACAGTAATAAACTCGTTTTTTTGGTGGGCAGTGCTCGGCTCCCCGGGGAATCTCGCGCCAAAGGCCACAAAATTGCCGAGCGCGCGGGCATACGTCCCGCCGCCCATCGACAACGGCCTGCCGCTCAGTCCGGTTACCTGGGAATATACCTGCAGCAAGGTCTTTATCAATGCTGCATCTTCCGGCACATAATGGGACGGAGAATCGGTATAGTCTTCAAAAAAGAAACCATACGCTGCCCCGGCCTGCTGTAATTTACTGATGATTCCGCCAGCCTTGGCGGTAACAGGATAGCGAATGTTGACCGACAGCCTGGCGGTGTTTTCGTCCACATCAATAACGCCCAGGTTATAAGTCAGTTTCCCGGAAATTGCGTCCTCAGCCGCAATTCCCAAAGTACCGGCAGCTGAAGCAATCGTCAAAAAATCCAATACCGGATGGGCAGTCACTGACTTTAATTGCCTTGCCAGCTTAAGGATCGCATTGTCGCCGAGTTCCGGAGTAGAGGCATGCGCTGCAACACCGGTTGCTTCATAGACTGCTCCGTCAAATACCGCCTTTGCATAGTGAGGCACCACATTGCCCGCTGTCCCCCCCGTAAATCGCAGGTTTGGAGTTCCGGCAGGCAGCGCTGCCGCAAAGGTTCCTGTGATTATGCCCTTTTCAGCGTTAACTACCGGAAAGCAGCCGTCTGGCGTAAAACCCGCGGTCGGCAGGCCTTCGGCCTGAATGTAATATTTGACGCATTCAAACCCGCTTTCCTCATCACAGCCAAAAACCAGCCTAATCCGTTTATTTACCGGCAAACCACTGTCCCGGACTAATTTGAAGGCATACAACGCGGCAACGGCAGGCCCTTTGTTATCTGCTGCGCCACGGCCGTATATTCTGCCGCCGGCCAGCTTACCGCCAAACGGAGGATAATCCCAGCCGTCGCCGGCCGGAACAACATCCAGGTGCGGAATAATGGCGATAACTTCCTGACCTGCGCCAAATTCCAGATAGCCCGCATACCCGTCCAGGTCCTTAACCGTAAACCCCCATTTATGTCCTAACTGCAGGACAAAATCCAGCGCATCCCTGTTTCCCTGCCCAAAAGGCGCGTTCGCCGCCGCTGCCGATTCTACTGTATTAAACTGGATTAAACGCCGGGTTATTGCAATCATTTCTTCTTGCCGGGCTTGTATTTGCGTTTTAAACGTTAACATTGGCCGTCTCCTTTTGAATTTTTCTATTTTCCGAACCTTAGCGCTCCCCGTTGGCCACCTGGTCCTTGCGCCAGGTCCCCGGGTCATTCGTACCTTGCGTCAACCACAAGCATTGCGAATGTCCGGAATACTCCCTGAACGAATAAAGAAGCCAGAAACTTCTCGAAGAAAGTTCCTGGCCTTTAGCTGTTACTAATCAACCAACTGTCCGGTACAGTATATGAATATGCTTTAGTTAAAAGTAGCATAAAATCCCAGATCTGTCAATTAGGTCTGTAGCCGCCTTTTTAATGCTTGCAAGCTAACCGCTGCCCGTAATAGCCTCGCCACATTCAGGCCCTGTCTCTGTCCAGTTCCGGCACAGGCAAGGCAAAAGACTGGAGTAAAGCCAGCAACGGCAAGGCGGCCAAAAGATAAAAAGCGGACCGTAAACCGTAATGATCGGCAAGCCAGCCCAAAAGCGGTGTGGCTATTCCGCCGACACTTACGGCTAACCCCAGAGTAATCCCTGACGCGAAGCCCATGCGATTGGGCAAATATTTCTGGCCCAAGACCACCAGTGGACTTGCTGAGGCAAAAAGCGCGAATCCGATCGGTACCAGCAGGAAAGTCGCCAGCATAAGATTTTCAGTAGCCAAAAAAAATAATAGCAACGGCCAAAGCAGGACAAAACCAAACTGGATTACTTTATGGTAACCAAATTTGTCTGCCATCCGGCCGCCCAACAGAGTGCCAACTACCCCGGCGCTAAACAGAATGGTCAACACTGTGCCGCTGACAGCCGCCGACTGATGAAAGAAACCAATCCAGTATAATGGTAGAAAGGTATTTAAACCATAAAAAATAATGGACCGGCAAAACACAACGAAAGTGAGCTTGTAAAACGGTATCCATTGATTTGCCGGCGCTGGCGAAGTAGAGGTTTTCACCTGCGCTACAGCCTGCTCAACTTGCAGCCTGGGGATTTGCGCGAACAAATACACCGACATAAGTACGCAGGGAATCAAAAGGACAAACGTTCCTTTGATTCCCCAGACCAAAAGCGCCGCAGTGGCGATCACAGGTCCCAAAGCAAAGCCGCCATTGCCACCCACGGAAAAAATACTTACCCCTGTGCCTTTCTTTTCACCGGAAACCTGATTTGCAATACGGGCCGCCTCGGGATGAAAGGCGGCGATGCCGATGCCGCTGACGGCAACAGCAAAAAAAACAGCCCAATAACTGGATAAAAACCCAATACAGGCTAAACCGGCGCCGGCTAAAAAAAGACCGCCCGGCATTAACCAGGGCTTGGAAATTTTATCGGCAAAATAACCAAATAGCGGCTGGATAATGGAAGAAACAAAACTGGCGGCAAAAACCAGGCCTGCCGCCTGCGCATAATTGAGGCTGTGGCTGCTCATTAGAAACGGCAAAATGGCCGGTAATGCGCCTTGGTTGAGATCAGTACATAAATGGGCGGCAGACAATAACCCAATGAAACGGTGCTTCATGTTAACGGCTTCTCCTTTATAGCGTACCAGCTCTCAACATAGGTAGCGCAAAGCAGCTGCAAGAATTAAACAACATGCTTACTATTATACCGTATTTCAGTTTTGTTTTCACGAATAATCCTGCTGATATATGGAGATTAAAATAATCGTTCACCGTTCGAGCCATGCCGGCGCATATGCACCCATCTTTTATACCGGGGATCATCCGGATTTTTACGAATGCTCTCTTTTTCCTGCAAATACAAACCAATATCATTGCTGTTAAACACCTGCCGGTCCTCACCCACCGGGCAGACCTTGACGCAAATGCCGCACGGATAGCGGTGCTCCTGACGCAATTGGGCGTGGTGGCGCGCACAGGCATGCTTATCCATCAGCGCGATAATTCGGTCGTCCCGGGTTGTAAAAGCCTGTGTCGGGCACAGCCTCTGACATACCCGGCATTTTGTACACAAATCAGTTTCCAGAACATTATCTGGCGCAATTTTCAGCCGGGTAAAAACGGAAACATACCGCACCCTTGGCCCGTACTGCCGGTTAAGCAGCACGTGGCTGTAGCCGATAGTACCCAGTCCCGCATATTTGCCGGCAAACACATGGCTAAACGCCGCCACCGGCTTGTCCACCAGCACCTGAATATCCCCATAGGCATCACGGGGCATAAATATCGATCCATAGCCTTTTTCCGTCAGATACACCGCCAGACGGTAAGCAATCTGATCAAGCAGGGTATTGGTGGTGTCATATAATTCAACATAGTTAATTGACGGTGTTGTCTCAATGACCGGCAGCAATACCGGCACACCCAGGACAATCACCGTGTTGGTCTCAGGCCAGATAGCCGCCGGCCGGTAATCGGCTTCTACTTCATCATATTCATCCCAGCGCGAGGCCGGAGCAAACCCGATCAGGTTGGCCCCAAGAGTCCGGGCATATTTGCTAATTTGCTGCTTAGTGATCGCCATAGTAAACTCCTTTTCCTGCCGGTAAAATTGCCATACACAGGAATAAATTCGTTGTCCCGTCCGCAAACTCAGTGAGAACAGGCTTGTTCAGTTTATTATTCACCAACAGAAACGTCCTGTTTCCAATTGGTAAAAAACTTTTCAATCAGCTTTAACGCATAATTGATGCCCAGTCCCATGATCGCCAGGCTGACAATACCGGCATACATTTCCGGGATATTAAAGGTTTCCTGTGAATACATAATAAGGTATCCCAGTCCTGCCGTGGCGCCAATCATTTCAGCCGCTACCAGCGCCATGACGCAATACGATCCGCCCAGCCTGATACCGGTAAAAATATCAGGCGCAGCCGCCGGCAGAATAACTTTCAAAAAGATAAAGCCCCGCGACGCCCCCATGGATTTAACCGATTGAACGACAAGCCAGTCAACGTGCTTTACGCCATGGCTGGTATTAAGCAAAACCGGCCAAAGTGACGCCCAGAAAATAATGATCGTTTTGGATAACTCGCCTACGCCAAACAGCAGAATAAACACCGGAAAAAGGGCAAAGGCCGACATCTGCCGGAAAGATTGGAACAAGGCGTCCAAAAATCTTTCGATTCTTTTAAAGTACCCGATAAATAATCCGAATACCGTACCGACAATCACCGATACCGCCATTCCAATCAGCACACGCTGCAGGCTAATCAGCAGGTGCTTGCTCAGCTCTCCACTTTGAAAAAGCCCGATCATCGCCTTGTATACCGCCGAAGGAGGGCTTAAATAAGTAGAGTTTACCCAGCCGGCCTGCGGCGCTATTTCCCACAATGCCAGAAACAGAATAAGACCGGCTGTCTTTTCAAAGGAACTGCTGAATAGGTCAGCCAGTTTTTTCATGGTCTTCACTCTCTTTCGCCCCGGTTTGCAACCTCTGCGCTTTGCTTACTTCATCCTTAATAAGCTCCCAGGCATACTGCCTGAGCCGGACAAATTCGGCTGAGTTGCGGATTTCCTCCGTTCTTGGCCGTGATAAGGGCACTTCAATGATATCCTTAATCGTTCCCGGTCTTGCCGTCATAACCGCTACCCGGTCTGACAGCAAAATCGCTTCATCGATGCTATGGGTAATAAACACAATGGTTTTTTTATCCGCTTCCCAAATTTTAATTAATTCAATCTGCAGGGTTTCCCGCGTCTGTGCATCCAGCGCTGCAAAAGGCTCATCCATCAATAAAAGATTCGGCTGGTAAGCCAGAACCCGGGCAATGGCAACACGCTGGCGCATACCGCCTGACAATTGATGAGGATATTGATTGGCAAACGCCGCTAATCCCACTAAATCCAAATACTGCCGGGCAATGGCTTTGCGTTCTTTTTTGCCGATTTTGCGAATTTCCAGACCAATTTCCAAATTCTCCAGCACCGTCCGCCATGGCAATAACGCATAGCCCTGAAACACCAGCCCGCGATCAAAGCTCCGGTCTTTTACCGGCAGACCGTCAACCAGTATTTCTCCGCCGTCATGCTGATCCAAACCGGCCAATATATTCAAAAAGGTGGATTTCCCGCAGCCGCTCGGTCCCAGGATGGACAGAAACTCCCCTTCACGAACCTGTAAATTGAAATTGTCCATCACCAGTAATTTTTCTTTTTTCCCTGTATTGCTTTTTACCTGAAATTCGCGGCGAACCTGACTGGCCTGTATCTTAATCATAATAAAAGCGGCTCCCTTCCGGTTTATTTCTGCGTGGGATTGTATTCGTTGGTATAAATCTGTTCAGGCGTCACCTGGCCCGGCGCAAGCTTATTTGCGGCAACCAGCCTGTCAATCCAGTATTTTACACCCTCTTCCGGCACAAGCTGATCCGGATAAAACTCATACATTTCCGCCTGATTGACGTCTATATTAAATCTCCTGGCCATGATGGCCCGGGCTTCTTCCTGATGCTCGTTATTCCATTTGGCGGTTTTGATCAGAATTTCCGTTAATTCTTTTACCGCTTCCGGATGTGCTCTGGCAAAATCGCCATTAACCGAATACGGGCACATGCCGCTCAACCCCTGGTCGATATCGTAATCACTGAATAACAATCTAAACTGCGCCGTATTGGCTGAAGTACGGCCAGACGCCGGCGGGTGGATAATGGCAATATCGGTATCGCCGCGCAGCAGCGGAACTTCCTGCTGATCTTCCGGTGCAGTCTTAAAATTGATGCTGGCCGGGTCAGCGCCGTTTTCCTGCAGGTACTTCTTGGTTACATATTCCGAGCAAGCGCCAAAGCTGTTCAAACCAATCGTTTTTCCGGCAAAATCTTTAATGGACTTAATCTCTGAATCTGCTTTCACAAAATACTTCATATGAGGCCATTGCTTGGTAGACTGGCTGCCTGCGGCAAAAATCTTTATATCCGCCCCGCTCGCTATCGCGGCAATGACGACCGGTGTATGGCGGGTAGCAATGTCAATCGATCCGTTAACCAGCGAGGGAATGACCTGACCGGTAGCCAGTTTGCCAATATATTTGGGGCGCACCCCGGCATCCTTAAAATAACCCAGTTCATCGGCCAGATAAATAAAATCATAATAAACCAGTTCCGGATACTTGAATTCCACTACCTGCTTCCCGGTTTGTTGTGCAGTCTGCTTGTCCGTACCGCCGCCGCACCCGGCAATCATCACACTAAAAATGATGGCAAATACACTGAGCGCCTTACATTTAACCTTGATCATTTTATCATCTCCTACCATTTTTCTGTGAAAACGCCCTGTCCGACACAACACGCCCTCCGGCAAAAAGAAAAGGCTAAAGATGTCAAAACATCTTTAGCCTTCAGTTTATTTACTGATCAACCAAATGGATTTTGGGGCGCTGTGTTGCAGTATAGAGTTTTCACATAATCTTAATGAAATTTAGTATACTATTAATTCTACCGTCTGTCAATTCGACATTTTTTTCGATATTTTTACAAAACCGACGCCAAATTGCAGGGTCAGTTATAGGTCGAAATGTTCAACGCTATCCGCTATTGCATTATCCGAGGGCTTGTTGTAAATCGGCAATCAGATCCTCAACATTTTCCAGTCCTGCCGACAATCGCAACAAATTGTCCGGCGTTTTGCTGTCCGGACCTTCAATTGAAGCTCTATGCTCAATTAAGCTTTCTACCCCGCCCAAACTTGTTCCCCGGATAATGATGTTTAATTTGCCAGTTACAGCCAGGGCCTCCTGCTTTCCCCCCTTTACCGCGAAAGACAGCATTCCGCCAAATGACTTCATTTGCCTGCAGGCAATTTCATACCCGGGATGAGCGGCAAGGCCTGGATAATAAACGCGCTCCACCAGGGGATGCTCTGACAAAAAAACCGCAAGTTTAAAAGCGCTTTCGGAGTGATTGCGAATTCTGCAGGGCAGCGTTTGCGCCCCTCTCAATAACAGCCAGCAATCAAACGGCGATGGCACCGCGCCGCCAATTTGCTGAATATGACGGATACGGTCAAAGAAGGCGTCAGCATGTTTACTCACCACAGCGCCGCCCAATACATCGCTGTGGCCGCCAAAATACTTGGTCGTAGAATGGACAACCAAATCCGCGCCTAATGCCAGGGGTTGCTGCAACACCGGCGTCGCCCAGGTATTGTCACATACACACTTGGCGCCGGCGGTCTCGGCGATTTGCGCAACTGCGCTGATATCGGCAATGGCCAGCGTGGGATTTGCCGGAGTCTCCACAAAGATGATCCTGGTATTTGGTCTGACCGCTGCCCTAATTTCCGCTAAATCGCTCGTATCAACATAGGACGTCTGTAAGTTCCAAGGCGTAAAAATATCATTTAGCAGCCTAGTTGTTCCATGATACAACACATTCGGCGCAATTACATGATCTCCTGGAACCAGTGCTTGAAAAACCGCACCAATAGCGGCCAGGCCTGAGGAAAACGCCGCTGCGGCTGCTCCGCCTTCGAGGCCGGCAAACACCCGTTCCAGACTATGACGGTTGGGGTTATCAGCGCGGCTGTAGCTATATCCCCGGGGATAAGAGCCGTCTGCTTCCCGCTCATAAGTGGTGCTAAGATAGATGGGCGGCGCAATGGCTCCCGTAGGCGCATCAACCGCATGCCCCAAATGGACGGCTTTTGTTTCGATTTTAATATTCCCAACTCCTTTTCACAGGTTTTAAAAGAAACTGCCATGCAGGCTTCACTCCGGCCAGTCGCCAGTAAAATCATCGTGCTGATGATACAAAAAGCTGTCTCCCACCATAAATGAGAAACAGCCTCCGGTCGGATTCGGCCAGCCAAATTACCGGCTGAGTTTAATGTTAATTAAACTTTAGCATTTAAACCGAAACGCGTCAAGAAATACCCCTGGCGGAACTTTTAAAAAAGCCGCTGAATCAATAAGCCAGTATTTTCCGGGGATTATGTACGGTTAGCTGTTCAATATCCTGTTCGGAAATTCCGCATTTTTTCAGCGTCGGCGCTACAAATCCCGTAAGCCGGCAATAGCCTTCACCACCGCCGTGACAGGTCGCCAGCTTAGTGAACACATCATTGCCGATCACCAGCTGCCCGGCATAACCTTCCCTGATCAAAGCAGCCAGTCCGGACAAAATATACCAGTCTGAATAATGGGCTATACCCAGCGGTTCATCATCAGCCTCAAGCCCAAACGGAGTAAATGAAAGAATAAATCCCTGTTTAAGCAATTGGCGGTGCAGGCTGAGATCAAATGGTATCTGGCCCGGCGCATTGATCAGGCGCTCCAGGGAAAGTACGCCCATCAGCAATTGAACATGGCAGAGAATTGTTTTTTCAGGTATACAGCCTCCCGCCAGCAAAGGCCGGATTACATTGCGCCATACTTCTTCCGGCGTAACATCCGGCCCCAGGTGGACCTGCAGCGACAAGCCTGTTTCCCTCGAAACACAGGCTGCCGCCCGTAAGTATTCCTCCAGCGGTTGTTTATTAACCTCATAAGCTGCCTTGATATGCCCGGGCAGTATTCCGCTTTCCCCAATGCCGGTATCAATTTCGTCGCGCAAAAACTTTACAAAAGCAGTGAAATTCATCTGCCGGAAATCATCCGGCCAGGTATATTCGGCATAAAGTCCGGTAGAAGCGATAATATGAACGCCTGTCTGCTCACTGATTCGTCGAATCGCCGTCAAATCAGCCGCCGAACTTCGAATGCCGGGAGCACTTACTTCAACAATGGCATTGCCGCCGCTATCCTTAAAATACTCTACCTCTTTCTTCATCACCGTTTCATCATCCAGCTTTAAATTATCCAGAGACAGAGCAATATTGTGACGTACCGCAGACCGGTTGGCCAAAGTAAGCTTGTCTTCCGGCTTTACCGTACTTCTTCCGGCGGAAATAAAAGCTTTTCTTGGACGGCTGCGAAACATTGAACAATCGGACAAAACATGCTCGTGCATTGAAGTAACCCCCAGTTGATCCCCCTCAATCGGACCGCAAACAGTCATAATCTTTTGGGTCATACAAAACCATCCTTCCGGTACTCATTCGGTTTGTAAATCAGGCTTGCGCCATATCCTATGCCTTCATTAGCCCAAATGACCGTCAAAGGAAAATAACCCCGCAAACTTGTTTCGGCGGGGCGCAGCCGCAGCGGTGGATTTCCTGCCGCCGGGCGCAGGCAGGCTTAGCGCACAAAAAGGCGCCTTTAAATGCACATGGCATTTAAAGGCGCCTCTCGGGCTTACGACAAATTTATTGAACCGAATCCTGGACGTTTTCCAGGAAAATAAAGCTGTTTTTATGCAAAGCTTCCGTATCAACGCCACTATCCAGCATACCAACTGTTTGCAGCTGCTTGGCCGTTATGCCAAACGCCTCGTAAGCTCCTTTGACCGAGGGGATATAGTTATATGTTTTTAAAATTTCGGCATTAAACTCGGCCTCGCCGGCAACCCATTTTTTCTCAACCTGAATTTTGGCTGTTTCGTCCTGGTTTTTTTGAATCCAGGCACTGGCCTTTTGCATCGCACGGGTGTATTTGGCGGCAAGTTCAGGATGTTCCTGGGCCAAAGCATCACTTACATAAGCTGAGCAGCAATATTGATGTTTGTATGGTTCATCCACTGCGGAATCGATCAGATTAGTTAAATTATATTCTCTTTGAGCCACAGCCGCAGTCGGGTCATTCATGGCGATAGCATCAATTGAACCATTCTGTAAAGCAATGGGAAGGTCGCTGGCGCTGAATACAGCGAATTCCACTTCCATATTTTTTTCGCTCACGCCGACACCGGCGTCAGCCAAAGCGCGTTTGGCGAAAATAATCGGACTGCTGGTCATGCTGGGCACGCCAATCCGTTTGCCTTTTAAATCGGTAAGCTTACTGATGCCGGAATCTTTGGGCACAAGCACTTTGTCGCAACCGGTGTGCAGCCCGGTGGTCACCTTAATGGGCAAGCCGTTGGAAAGCGGCTGGATCAGGCTGGCCAGCAGACCAAAGCTTGCGTCGACCTTTCCGGCAGTGATTGCTTCAAAAACAGTTCCCGGCGCCAGTTTAAGTATATCAACCTTCAACCCTTCTTCGGCAAAAAAGCCTTTTTCCACTGCGATATGGACCGGAGCTTCGCACAAGCTGCCGGTATAACCGATTTTCACGACATAATCTTCCGTCTTGGCTACCGGCTTTTGTCCGCAGGCGGTCAGTAACAAGGCAGCTATTACCGTCATGGCAACAATAGACATTTTCTTTTTTAAATTCATCTTACTTCTCCCCCATTAATCAACTAATCACTACAAATAATAATTCGGTTCCTTAACGCTTCCGGCAAAATTCAGGATTTCTAAAATTTTTGAACGCAAACCCAGAAACTCGGGATTGTTGCGCGCCCTGGGTCTGGAAAGCCTGACTTCAATGTGGCTTTCAATTTTGGCCGGCCTTGGCGTCATCACAATCACCCGGTCTGACAGATAAATAGCTTCATCAACATCATGGGTCACCATAATCATGGTTGTCCGCCGTTCCTGCCAGATGCGGATCAATTCATCCTGCATGTTCATCCGGGTGAAAGCATCAAGTGCGCCAAGCGGTTCATCCAACAGCAGCACTTTGGGATGATTGACAAGGGCGCGCGCCAGAGATGCGCGCTGGGCCATGCCGCCGGAAAGCTGATGAGGATACGACTTGTGAAAAGCCGCCAAACCCACCAAATCAATAAATTTATCCACCTCCTGCTTGTTGTCTTTATAAATACTGCGCGCTCTCAGACCAAAAGCAACATTATCATGGACATTCAGCCAGGGAAAGAGCATCGGATTTTGAAACACCAGGCCCCGCTCATAAGACGGCTGGTGGATTTCCTCGCCATCGATGTACAATTTCCCTTCATCCGCCCCGTTCAGGCCGGCAATCAGCCGCAGCAGCGTCGATTTTCCGCAGCCGGAAGGGCCAATAAGCGAAACAAACTCGCCGGCGGCAATGTTGAGGTCAATGCCGCTGAGCGCGACAACATCCGGTGCGTCCTGCTGGGGAAAACGTTTAACCACTCCCTCAACTTTTATTTCCCCTACCATTTGATCACACCCTTCTGCCATACAAGCAGCTGATCGCGCACTTTAAATAATAATGAAATCAGTACGGAGAAAGTAATGGCAATAATAATCAGGCCGGCATATACGTTCGCGTAGGCCATCATTTCCTTCTGCCAGTTGATATACCAGCCAATACCGTTTTTCACGCCCAGCATTTCCGCCGTCATTAAAGTGATAAACGAAGCGCAGGTACCGTTAAACAGGCCAATGAACATATGCGGCATCGCTGCGGGTACGCCAACTCTGAAAATTTGATAATATTTTCCCGCCCCCAGCGTGCTGGACACTTCGAAATAGGCATTTTGCACATTTAAAATGCCGCTGCTGGTCAAAACGGCGGTGGGAAACCATACGGCCAGGGCAATGAGAAAGGCGCTTGCTGAAAAAGTCGTGGGAAAACTAATCAGCACCAGCGGAATCCAGGCCGTGGGAGGAATAGGGCCCAGCGTGCGGATCAGCGGGTTGATCCAATAAGCGGCCCCTTTGCTGAAGCCTACGGCAATTCCGGTGGCAATTCCGGTAATTACCCCAAAAACATAACCGGTAAACAACAGCTTGCCCGAAGATGCCAGACAAAGGGCCAGAAAGGCCCGGTCCTCAACAATAACGCCAATCACTTTATCAAGTGAAGGAAAATAAATGACCGGCAATAAAGCCAGCTTCTTTGTTACAAGGTTCAATAAATTAAGAAATAAAACCGTTACGGCAACAAACAAGCTCTTTTCTTCAATCCAGGCTTTTGCTCTGGCGTTGAAGTAAGATGCTGCCGCGCCAACTGTAAAAACCACCAGAATAATCGCCAGCAGATAAATAAAATATGGCTGTTTGGCGGCAGGATGCTTGCCGGCATTAACGGCAATCACATCGACGGCAATGGCAAATATAGCCGATAATACCGGCAACCAGGTTATAACTAGTTTCCTCATGACGATTTACCCTCTTTCCTGATCATTAAAACCGCTTTTGCCTGCGGCTGCCCGCTTTTAACCCGGACGGACAACCTGCCCGGCTACCGGCAGCATAATACTGCCATCCAAATGACGCCTCCCTCCTCACGCCAGTCATTACTGCCCTAACTAAAAAAGGCTGCATTTTTCTACAGCGCAAGGGACAGCGCTATAGGAAAATACAGCCTCTGATTTTTTATCAGTCAGCAGCATACTACTATTTTGTATATATACTACACGAGTGAATTGACATTGTCAATATGCGTTTTACCCGGAAAATGACAGCTTCCCAAGACCGCTGCAAATACAGGGCGATATGCGCCGGTATATAGTCAGTGTCCTGGGATGCAGCTTCATTCTAGACTGCCAGTCCGGAAAAACGCCTGGTACCGTACTAGTTCTGACTTGCCGTCAGTGCCTGATCCAAATAATATAAAAGATCATCAATATCTTCCAGACCAATGGATAACCGTACTAAATCCTCCGTAACGCCGCTCAGCAATTGTTCGTCAGGCGTTAACTGCTGATGGGTGGTGCTGGCCGGATGAATAACCAGCGATTTGGCATCGCCGACATTGGCTAAGTGGGAGAACAGCGATAGATGATTGATGAAGCTGACGCCTGCTTTTAAGCCGCCCTTTATACCAAAGGTGAGAATGGCGCCCTCGCCCTTGGCGAAATATTTCCGGGCTTTGGCATAGGAAGGACTGCTTTCCAAACCCGGATAGTTCACCCAGTTGACATAGGGATGATTTTCTAAAAATACGGCGACTTTCCGGGCATTTGCAACATGGCGTTCCAGGCGTACCGACAGAGTCTCCAGTCCCTGCAAAAATAAAAAAGCATTGAACGGGCTGATTGCAGCCCCGGTATCGCGCAGCAGACTAACCCGAACTTTAAAGATGTAGGCCGCATTGCCGAATTTTTCGGTATAAGACAGGCCATGATAACTTGGATCAGGCGCTGCCAGTCCGGGAAACTTGCCGTTATCCCAGCTGAAATTCCCTGAATCAACAATTACGCCGCCGATTGAGGTTCCATGTCCCCCCAGAAATTTGGTCGCCGAATGAACCACAATATCGGCGCCCCAGGCAAATGGACGGTGTAAATAAGGTGTGGCAAACGTGCTGTCCACAATGAGCGGGATACCATTTTCGTGGGCTGCTTTGGCTACCTCCTCGACATCCAGAATATCAATTTTGGGGTTGCCGATAATTTCCGCATAGACCGCCTTGGTCGCCGGAGTAATTGCTTTCCGGAAATTTCCGGGATCTTCCGGATCAACAAAATGAACCTTTATCCCCAGCTTGGGCAGGGTATGATGAAACAAATTATAAGTGCCGCCGTACAAGGTCGAGGATGAAACAATTTCATCGCCGGCCTGGGCAATGGTCAGGATGGAATAAGTAATGGCAGCCTGGCCGGAAGCCACCGCCAATGCGCCGACGCCGCCTTCCAACGCGGCAATGCGTTCCTCAAAAACCGACTGGGTCGGATTAATCATCCTGGTATAAGCATAACCGAGCTCATCCAGCGCAAATAGTCTTGCCGCTCTATCGGTATCGCCCAGGACAAAAGAAGTCGTCTGATAAATAGGCACTGCCCTGGCTCCGGTTGCCGGATCAGGCTCCTGCCCGGCATGTAAGGCCAATGTATCAAAACCAAGTTTTCTACCTGTCTGCTCACTCATGTCATCGTTCCTCCTGTGTCCATTTATTATAGGTAAATTTTAGACAAAAAGAGGCTGTATCCCGGACCGGGATACAGCCTCCAGTTTTTCAACCAGCCAGCACAAAAGCAGTATTTTTATCATCGTATACCAACATCTGGCGGGATGGGCGCTCCCGGCAGCACCTTCATTACGCACTGGCCCCTACGGTTGTTGTGTAGATTTTCTCCAACAGAGTAAGCGCGCCGCGATACCCGACATAGGCCCGCGATAAAACCACTTCATAGGAGGATGGAAACCCAACTTCAACAATCGCTCCTTTTAATTCTTTAGCCAAATCCCGTTCCCAGGTAGTCCCGAAGATAATTGGCGGCTTATGACCAAAACTGGTATTGCGTATGATTTGATGAATGCGGTAACTATCTTCCTCAAACCCCACACTGGCGGAAACATCCTCCGCAATATTTTGGTATTGCAGCGCAATCTGCTGACGGTATTCCTCCGGCGGATTCTCCGTAATTATTTGTCGGCTGGGAATCAGGCCAAGCTGGTTTACCAAAAATTTTGTTAAAGCAAGGTTATAGGCGCTGTCGCCGATTACGCTGAACTTAGCTGGCAGACCCCACCAGTATTCCGCATAAAAATCAGAGAAATCTTCCAGATAGCGATAATAGGAAGCTTCCTCCCTGGCAATAAAAGCTTCAGCAACCATAGGGTCAAGTCCGGCGAATGCAACGACCCGGCGCAAAAAAGCGCTGGTTTCCATGGCTCCGATTGGAATTACCGGAACATGCAAAAAGGGCTGTCCATATTTTTCTTCCAGGTGCTGCGCCGTTTGAAGGCCCAGCCAGGGCGACAGCACCAGATTAAACTGCGCCCTGGGGATAGCTTTCCATTCGGAAACGCCCTGCGACTCAGGGCCAAATAATATATTTACTTTAAACCCCACTCCTTCCAAGATCCGTTTTATTTCTGTAAGATCACCCCGCCAGAAGGTATTGTGGTAAGGCAGCAGCGACCAGACATTGATTAATCCAGGCTCGGACGGCCCTTCATAACTGCCGACATACTGGTCGATAATTGCCCTGGCAACCAGCTCATGACCGGTAAAATTATTGCCTTTAAACCCGCCTGTTTCAGCATACACAACCGGCACGCCCTTGCTCCGAAACTCGCTGACCACCGAACCGACGTCATCGCCTACCAGGTCGGAAATACAGCCGGTCAGGACAACAAACAAATCGGCATCAAGAATTTTAAGGGTAGACTCAATCAGCTCCCGCAGCCGGTCAGCGCCGCCGAACACCACCTCGCGCTCGGTGGCGTTTGTGCTTGGCACGACCGATCCGCCGCCATATCCGCCGCCCTGAAAGCCGTTATAAAAGGCGATATTCATGAATTGCTTATCCGCACAGCCAGGACCGCAATGCGTAATGGGAATTACCCCGGGAATGGCCGAGGCGCTGTGCATAGCGGCAATGGAGCAAACATACCGAATCTGCTGAATGGAATTGGTTTTGACTGATTCACCCTCCGGTGCGGCGGTTGTTGAGAAATTTTGTTCAGGCATAACGCTTCTCCTCTCCGGACTCTGGTTGCCGCCTGGCCAGGGCAAAGGGATCTTGTAACTCCAGCCACTCTTTCTTATACGGCAGCTTGACATGAGCCGCCAGATTCTGGTGAAATTTTTTGTGGGCCAGAATATCGAGAATGGATTCACCGAGATTCACCATTCCCTGATAGCCTAACGCATGATGCTCGTCACCCAGCGGCGCTGCCGGAATACCCAGGCGGGACGCCAGCGGCGCCAGACCGTTGTGGCGAATGAGAATAAAATCGGGCTGGACTCTTTGCAGCAGACCGTAAAACTGATACTGCTGACGGTTGCTTACACTGAACGAAGGCACATCGCCATAATTGTCCACCAGGTAGGCCAGCGAGTCCTGTTTGGTATCCTGACTGTCATACACCGGATCATGATGAAAAACTAGCGACCCGTTTACTTCAATGCCCAGTTCCCGCAATACGGCAATCAGCCCGTGCGCATAAGCCGATCCGGTAGCCACGTAGCCTTTTTTGCCTTTCAGCAATTGGCGCAATTCGGCCAGACGCGGCGCAATCCGGGCATGCTCCCTGGCAATATAGCTTTCCGCCTGTTCCTCGCGTCCGGTAACTCTGGCCAGTTCCCGCAGCCAGGCGTCCGTTCCGGCAAAGCCATAAGGCTGCGGCGCTTTGATTTCAGGAACGTCAAACTCCTGCTCCAAGGCCGCGCCCAGATAAGAAGACAATGTATAGCAGAATCCCACGGTGGCCGCGGCTGAGGACATCTTCGCCAGGTCTTCCACGGTAGCCAAATCCACCACATAGTTTACCCTCAGCCCCAGTTCGGCCAGCATTGGCGTAAATACGTCAGTTCCCCATAAATTGATCACATTTACCAGGTCTTCCTGCCTTTGGGGCCGCCGGTCGACAATCTGCCGCAGGATCCCATGCTGGGTTGCGTCAAAACCGGTGCTCCAGTGTTTGGACTTAAACCCTTCACAATGCAGCGGAATGACTGGAATGTTCAGTTCGGCAGTCAGCTGCCCGGCTATACTGTCAACATCATCGCCGATAATGCCGGTTGCACAGGAAGTGCCGATAAAAATCGCTTTGGGGCGGTGCCGCTCCCAGGCATCCCGGATCGACTGTTCCAGCTTTTGCTCACCGCCAAAAATCATATCTTCTTCCTTCAAATTGGTATTGATCATATGCAAATTTTCCACCGGTAAATTCCGCATAGCCAGTCCATTGCGATAAATGGAATTATAGATTACCTGTCCGGCCCCGCAGCCGATGGGCGAGTGCTGTATGAGCACCGCATCCCTTACATGCCCGGCCTGGCATTCCACCATTTGCTCGCTGCAAACCGACCCCTGCGTAAACGGACCCTGCAGTTCACAGATCCGGCGGGCTTTATCGCCGCAGCCCGCCCCGCAGCCCTCAGCCCGGGCGTAGGCCGATTGCCGGGATAAGTCGGACGCCTTGCCGTCCCAGGCAATAATTGTACCTAAACGCTGCTCACGGCTTTCCACCACCGGTGTATCAAGGTTTATCTTCATTCATCTTCCCCCTGTTCCTTCCTGATTCGAAAAAGCAAATTGAGTACCGTCGCCGGAAGTCACGGCTTGCCAAAACCGGAAAACGGCACTGGCTTCGTAATGTATACCGAACACTTTTCATGGGTACAAAAAAAGGCCAATGTTTTCCATAATAAATGGAAAACATTGGCCTCCGGTACACTTGGTCAGCCAGCGGAGTATTGCTACTGCCGCTCAATATTGATTCCGTTGTTAAAACCAATTTAATTTTATCAAAGATGGCTTAATCTGTCAATGAAACCTGTCTGCATTGTTTATAACAGTTAAAAAAAGAAAGGAGCTATCTTAGCGCGACAGCCCCTTCTTGTTACTTCACACTATCCCAAAGTATCTCAGCAATATCTTGGGTTTTAATGGTTTCATCAACATCTTTCAATTTAGTCCCATCTTCCAGCATGGTCAGGCAGTAGGGACAAGCAGTGACAAATAAATTCGCTCCGGTTGCTATGGCCTGTTCGGTCCGTTTGACATTGACGCGCTGGTTGGGTTCCTCTTCCATCCACATCCGGCCGCCGCCGCCGCCGCAACAGAAACCGTTGACTTTACTCTCAATCATCTCTTTGCCCTGCAGGCCGGGGATTGCCGCCAGCACGGCCCGGGGTTCAGCATAAATGTCGTTATATCTCCCCAAATAACAGGAGTCGTGGTAGGTATAGCTGCCGGCAATCGGCGTCTCTGGCTTCAGCTTGCCGGCTTGAACCAGTGATGCCATTAAAGCAGAATGGTGGATAACCTCATAGTTGCCGCCGAATTGAGGATATTCATTTTTAAACGTATTAAAGCAATGCGGACAGGCAGTGATAATCTTCTTCACTCCATAGCTATTCATCGTCTCGATATTCTGCGCAGCCAACGTCTGGTAGAGATATTCGTTGCCCAAACGCCGGGCGGAATCGCCGCAGCAAGTTTCTTCTGTTCCCAGAATAGCAAATGAAGCACCGGCTTTTTGCAGCAGCTTGACAATGACTATAGAAATCTTTTTATTTCTTTCATCAAAGGCGCCGCTGCAACCAGGCCAGTACAGGTATTCTACAGGCTCGCTGTTCGCTAAGGTTGGTACATCCAGCCCCTTGGCCCAGTCAGCCCGGGCCGACCGGCTGATGTTCCAGGGATTGCCGTTAGTTTCCATGCCGCGAAAGGTCAACGCGAGTTCATGCGGGAAATTACTTTCCAGCATCACCAAATTACGCCGCAGATCAACAATTTTCGGTACATGCTCGACAAACACCGGACACTGTTCCTCGCAAGAGCCGCAGGTCGTACAAGCCCATACCGTCTCTTCAGCAATGACCTCAGGCACAATCGGCTGACTCAGCGCCGCTGCATCCTGTTCGCCTCCCTTTAACAAAAGACGGCCTTTGGCATCAAGATGTTTCTTCAGATCTTGGGTAAATTTCTTGGGTGATAACGCCTTGCCGGTTAGATAGGCGGGACAGCGGTCCTGGCAACGGCCGCAGCGAATACAGGCATCGCCATCTAAAAGCTGCTTCCAGGTAAATTGCTGAATCTCATTAACGCCAAACTGTTCCGCAGTTTCGTCTTCCATGTCAAGCGGACTCAGACTTTGCGCCGCTCGCCCTTTAGCGAGGATCTGATTCAGCGGACCGGTGATCAGATGAAATAGTTTAGAATAAGGAATATAGGCGATCATACCGAAGCTCAGCAGCAAGTGAATCCACCAGACAAGGCGGTGAGCTGTACGCAGACCTGCTGCATCTGAACCGGAAAATAAGGCGGCAACAGCTGCGCCGACAGGGTTCCAGACCAGCCAGGGATCGCCGGCAAAGGCAATCCGCAGACCTTCCAGCAGGAAACCGGTTACAAAAATGGCGCCAATCAGCAGTAATGAGATGAGATCATCAGGCGTATTGTCGATTCCTTCCGGTTTATTGCCATAGCGGCGCCAAAGTGCCATGCCGATAGCGATCATCGCGCCCAATCCGAGTAAATCCATGATTAAAGACAGCAAAAGATAATACGCGCCCTGAAACAACGGAATGTTTAAATCTGTCGTAACCGCAATCGACAACGTTCCGAGCGTAAACGCAGCAAATGACCAAAAGAAAAACCAGTGCATGACTCCGGGATACGTATCCCGTAAAATGCGCAGGTGGCCAAAGGTTTGAAGAAAAAAGCGAATCAGTCCGCGTTTGCCGTGTTTTAGCCGATCCTCAGGCACACCGAGCTGCCAAAACCGGTAACGGTCATATACCCCTTTAGCAAAAATTGCCAACGCAACCACCATCAGAAGATACATGAATAAATTACTGCTTTGGTACATATCCAGTTGTCTAGAAGCAGTCAAATACAACACCATCCTTTGTTATTATTCACTCAACTTTCGCAGTTCAAAGGAGGCAGTAAAGCCCTGATATAACTGGGCAAAGCTGCAAACCAGTGAGTCAGTTGACTTTTTATTAGTTTGGCAAGAGAGGCTTTCGCCGACTTCAACGCGCTATTGACAATCGTAAGTAGCTGCCGCAAGGCAATCGTCCAATCAAGGCAACATACTTCATCACAGGTAGTAAAGAACAGTTCTCCTAACCATCGCGGGTCTGTACTCTGACAATGTTGCCAAGCCAGTAGGATGATGTAGCGGGGGTGAAGACAATGGTGGTATGGCTATCAGCAAGTCGTAAGAACGTCCTTGAAACTCTTTTTGCAGACACAGCAGAGACTTGGCGCACTTAAAAACGTCTCGATCTCCCATCGCATCCCATAAATACAAATGATTTCATCCTCGCTGAATGTCCAGTCAGTTGATAGTAAGGGCTAACCACTCTTTCTTTGTGCCGCGCCGCCTGACGAAGACGAATTTTATACGAATACCAGGAACTAAGTGAGTGGTGATACTGTTGAGTTATGAAAAATAAGACACTCTTGCTTTTTGAAACAAAAACACTTCCACATAAGCCTAATTTCAACCCTGCGCCGACTTAAACATCCTCCCACAGCAACATCGCAGAATCTGAACCAAATAAGTTTAAACTGTTTCTTGTGCCGGCTCACTCATTTTCGCCTCCTTTAGCTTTACAAAAGTACAGACGATAAAAAACAACCTTTCTATCATCTGTTGTTTACTTCCTTACTCAAATTTACTATACTTTCCAACTTATAACAATTTACTGTTTATGAAATATCTAACAATTGTAAATATTAATTAAATAATAATTTTTTTCTTTAGTATTACTAATCAATTGCTGTAGTAAGGAAATCTTCTTTTTGTCAATTTCTTGGCTGCTGTAATTTAAGCATTGCAAAAAGCCAGGCGCTTACACGCCCGGCTTTTTATAAATTAGTTTTGTTCCACGAAGATGACTATTTGAAAAAACGGCTAAAGCTGGGATATAGGCGGAGAATATCTTTGCATTCGCCGCGAACGGGTTTTGCCTGCTGATAGAGAGTGTGTAGATCACGCGGTGCTCACCAAATTCATAGCGCTGACGCCCCGCTTTCACCATACCGATGACATGTAGCCCCCGATCACAAATCGCGTTGATCAGCGGAGCATGAGTAAACCAGCATCCATCAGGATATACGAAGCCTCAACACCTGCAGCAAGCGCGCGGTCGATCACAGTCGGAGCCGGCAGGAACGCTTCTTTGCGACGACGATAGCCGCAGGTTCGTTTATCGATTTGGTCTGATACGCCTTATAGAAGCAATTTCGTGCATGGTCATGAAATCGAGCCAGCATCTCTACCTTTTTGCTACGGTTACGTTCGTACATCGAATCATCAATAATTAGTACTACCGTTGTTCTTTGGATTTCGATTATATGGAATCCGTTCTTTTTAATCCTCAGCTTTTTTCATGAACATGCCCTGTCTCCCTAATAATTATAGCTGGCTTTTATCCATACCGTACGGCCTGGCTCGTTAATTCTAAACGAAGAAGCAATGTCCAGCGCCGGTATTGCCACCCCTGAGCGGCTAATAAATTCGGCGTAATTTTTATCAAAGATATTGTCCACCCCGGCGGCAACTGTTACCCGGCTGGCAGCCTGATAAGCAATACTGGCGGAAAGAATGCCGAAGCCGCTGCTTGCACCAAGATCATACCCAATCTCACTGCCGCTGTTTAAGTCGTAACGGTTTTGCGCCTGAACGCCGCGCCATAGCAGACCGGCTTCCACCTTTTCATGCTTGTATTTTAAGCCCAGCCTCCCTTCCAGCGGCGGAATTTGGGCTAAGGGCTTATGTTCGGTCTGGTTATTGCCGCGAACATAGGCAAGTGAAGCTGTAGCCGTCCAGCGATGATCCAGCGGATAAATCAGCTCGACTTCTCCCCCATAAAGTGATGCATCAATATTTTGCGCCGTTGATTTTTGATTTTTAAATAAGATAAAGTCATTAATATTGGCGTAAAACAACGCCAAGCTGGCGCTAAGTCTGCCGGAGCGATAAATAAGCCCGGTGTCAAGCTGGGTGTTCTTTTCCGGTTTCAGATAGAAATTGACTCTCCGTTCCCAATAATCAGCCGGCCTTTGCGCATGCCCTAGGCCGATATACGAGGTAACCGGTGCATTGGCATAATCATATTCATAACGCAGAAAGGCGCCATACGTCCGGTCATGCCCCTTTTCCGCCGTTTTTTCATTCTTTACCCTTAGGCTATCGGTTCTTACTCCCGCCAGCAGCCGGCTGCTGGTGTCCAACCGGCGTTTAAACTCGCCGAACACCCCTTCATTGGTGAAGGTTAGATCACGGGCCATTCCTGCCGTATAAGCCGGCTTTCCCATCATCGCCATGGCCATTCGTCCGGCGTGTTTATTTCTCTGATAATCAATTCCGACCGTTGCCGTAGTCGCTTCTCCTAAAGCTAAATCTGCGGCCAAACGCCCGCCGTTTGTTGTCCGGTCAACTTCCATTGCCATATTCATCATGGATGAGTTAGGTCGCAATGAATAGTTATCCATCACATGATCGACATAATTATGAAAGGCTTGAAACTCTAAATTGCTAATCAATGGGGATATATTCTTCTTGCTGAATTTAAAGGTATAATCGTTACGGTCAAATTTGGGGCCGTCCATTGCTCTTCCGCTATAAGCAGCTTCGGCATCACTGGTGTCTGCGGTAAATTCATATAGCGTGCCGGGTTCAGGCGTCCAGCCGAAAATACCGGTCAAGCTTTGCCTTGTATAAAAGGAATGAACCTTATTGCCGTTACCGTCATTATAATCATGGGCGTTTGACCTCGTTTTGATGATCCGCACATAACCCCTGGGATCGCCGGCCGTAACATCCAGCAATTCATCATCACGGCCGGCGCTGCCTAATAGCACGCTGCTGCTTACCCTGACTTCAGGCTGATCAAAAAGCGGAGTGTCTCTGGCAAAATAGATTGTTCCGGCGACATTGCCCCCGCCGTATTTCACTGTCTCCGGCCCTTTCAGAACGGTAATCCGGTTGTAAGCCTCAGGAAAAACATAAGACGTTGTCGGGTCCATCCGGCCCGGGCAGGCGCCAAACTGATACGCGCCATTCAACAAAACATTAAGCCGCGTTCCACCCAGTCCCCGGAAAACCGGATCGCCGCCTGTTCCCCCCTGCCTCGCTGCTGAAAACCCGGGAATATTTTTCAAATACCCGCCGCCGTCAGCCGCCGGGACAGGCAGCCTGGGCGACTTAGGATCGGTTTCCACCGTCAAAGGCTCACTGACCACCGGGGCAGTAACAACAATTTCGTCCAGCCAAAAGGTAATCTTGTCCTCATCCTCTGCCGCCAAGGCTGACTGAGCGCCGGTTGTTGCCGCCGATAACAGAATTAACGAGGAAACAACAAATGTTCGTACTTGATTCATCAGATCATCATCCTTATTATTTTTATAACAAATAAAAAGAAAAGGCCAATATTTCTTCTACTTCAAAAAACAGAGAAATATTGGCCTTTAGGGGAGCTGCCTAACCAGCCTGATTCAAATTGGCTATTTTTAACGAAACTGACCTTACGACAATTGAATAGAATTTCTGCTTCTTATTATCAATATTTAACAACTTTTTGTCTATCGTCTCACAGTACTATTTTAGCTGGCTCAAAGTACTGTTAAAACGCTCTCTATGCTTCATCTGCTATTCAGCGAATTCATCAATATTGACAAATCGCCCATTTAATATTACAGTCATATTGATTAATCAGCTTGACCTGTCAGGGGGGAAAGGGAATGAATATCACCAGAATGAAATGGCTGGCGGCTTTAGTCCCGGCAATATGCATCGGCCTGTTTGAATTTGCCAGGCATGAATTTTTGCACGTTGTTTCAATGGAATGGGGCAATGTTCTGGTTGCGGCTTTAACCGGCTTACTGTTTGTGCTGTTTTCCCACGGTATTTTTGCCTTGATGGAAAACCTGTACGGAAAACTGCAGCAGGAAAAACGAGAGACAGCGGTTTTGCAGGAGCGTTACCGGATCGCCCGGAATTTGCACGACAGTATAGCCCAGGCTTTATTCTTTATGAACGTCAAAACCATCGAAATCGCAGCCGCCTGCCAGAACCGTCAGGAGCTTCTGCCGGCAATTAAAGAATTGCAGGAAGCGATTAAACTGACCGATACCGAAATCCGGCAGCATATTTTTTCCTTGCAGGCAGTGACACAGCCCAATGATAATTTTGATCTTGCAGCAGCCATACAAGTTCATTTACAGCAATACGAAGCGCAGACCGGCGCAACAACAAAATTAACAAAAAACTGCAGCAGCCTGGCTAAATTCAGTCCTTACGAACGCCGGCAGCTTTTTCATATCTTTCAGGAACTGTTATTCAACATCCGTAAGCATGCCGAGGCTACTCAGGTAAGTATCAGCTTAAAGGAAAATGACCAAGGATTTTCAATGGAAATTGCCGATAACGGCAAAGGATTTGCCGCGGAAAACCTGCAGCAAAAAAAGTCATCGTTTGGTTACAAAATTTTAGAACAGGATATACAGTCAATTGGCGCTGACCTTAAGCTTACAAGCGTTCCGGGAACTGGAACCACAGTAACTGTCCTGCTCCAAGACAGCAGAAGTGAGGTGATAGTATGACAATCAAAGTACTCATCGTTGACGACCACCTTTTGTCACGCAAAGGAATAGCCAGTATTCTCTCCGCCAACGCCCTCTTTGAAATTGCCGGGGAAGCTACCAGCGGAGCGGAAGCGCTGGAAAAAGCCAAATCCCTGATGCCTGATCTCATCCTCATGGATATTCGCATGCCAGGCGGTGACGGACTGGAAGCTACCCGTCTGATTAAAAGCGCCATGCCGCATATTAAAATAATTATTCTCAGCGTCTCGGATGATGTTCAGGACTTTTTTGAAGCAATCAAACGGGGGGCACAGGGCTATTTGCTCAAAAATATGGAGCCGGAATACTGGCTGGATTACATCCTCAGTATCGCCCAGGGCGAAGCTCCGATTTCGCGGGTACTGGCGGCCAAAATTCTGCAGGAGTTTTCGGTGCAAAAAGCAGCTGAGTTTGACAGCAGGCTGTCTGAACGGGAAAAAGAGGTCTTGCAGCTAATCAGCCAGGGGCTTGGCAACAAAGAAATCAGTGAAAAATTATACATCAGTGAAAGCACGGTTAAAAACCATCTGCGTAATATCCTGGATAAACTGCATCTGCAAAACCGGATGCAATTGATTGCTTTTGCGTATCAGCATGGCCTGGCAGGCAACTAAATGAAAAAATCAGCCATTAAGCAATGAGCAAAACGGCTGACTTTTGTTTATTTTTCCCGGTTACCCCCGTTATGCCCGCTTTGCCGGAGGCGGCGTGCTCATCTCCACCGGCGCACCGGTAAAACCGGTTGCAGCATAATGTTCAATAATGCCTTTATCCGCCGGAAAGGCCATTTCCGGCAGCGGCCCGGCCAAAGAAAACCAGCTTACAGCCGCAATATCGTCGCCAGGACATAATTCTCCTCCGGTTATTTCGGCCAGTAATACAATAACCAGCGTATGTAAATCAGGCAGTAAAAAATTAGTGATTACACTAAGAATACCCCGGATGGAGACAACCAGCCCGGTTTCCTCCCTGACCTCACGCCGGGCGGCAGTAAGAAAATCTTCATTAAACTCAATAAAACCACCCGGCAGGCACCACAACCCCCCCTTAAGCGCCTTCGCCGCCCGCTGCCCCAGCAGCACCTGCTTATTATTGACAATCAGCACAGAAACAGCCGGCGACGGGTTTTTGTACTGTACAAAACCGCATCTCGGACATACCGGCCGCAATTGGCCGCCTTCAGTTTTTTCAGTACATTTTGTCCTGCACATCGGACAATAAGTAAATAAATTGCCAGAGTGCTTGTTGTCAAAACTATACTCGGAGAAAACCTGTGTTACTTTCATACGAATACTCAAATCCCCTTTAAATTAACTTGGCTCTCAGCTGCCGGACATCCCGCTGTGCCTGTCTTGTTTACAGCGGGATCACCGCCGTTATTCTTTTGCTTGCCGGACGGACACGCAAAATTCTCCGTCTCTGCCAACAGCCACCGGTACGTAGCGGCAGCAAAAGGCAGACTCCTGCAAAATATTCAATCCGCTGGCTATTTCCCGCGGTAAAGCAATGCCAATAAATGATAAATGGTCTGCCGCCCGCCAAATGGCCTGTTAACATTTTTCATCGCTCCGGCTCCTCTTTATTTTCGGCCGGAAGTTTACAAATTCCTTTGCAGCAATGCAATTACTTCAGCTGACGGATAAACATGTTTTTTCATACTGGCTGAAAAACATGTGCTTATATCTTCCCTTTTGAGATCAGAGCTGGGCTGAAGCAGAAATATGATCGGCAACGTTCCCCCCGGTGGCGGGAGGCTTTGTCACAATTTGCTCGCCTTGCAGCAATTCCCATATTTTATGCCTGAACCAGCCGAATTCCGCCGAAGAACGCACACTGTTGTCCCGGGGCCGCGGCAGGTCGATCTCCACAATCTCCTTAAGTGTTCCGGGATTAGCGGTCATTACCGCTACCCTGTCCGCTAAAAATACAGCTTCATCAATTCCATGAGTAACAAAAATTACCGTCTTATCCGTTTTACCCCAGATTCGCAGCAATTCTTCCTGCAGTATTTCCCTGGTTTGGGCATCAAGAGCGGCAAAGGGTTCATCCATCAACAGCACCTCCGGATCATAGGCCAGAGCCCGGGCAATTGCTACCCGCTGTTTCATCCCGCCGGATAACTCATGCGGGTAGCGTTCGGCAAATTTTTCCAGTCCGACCAATTCAATGTAGCGCCTGCTAATTTCCTTTCGTTCCCTGGCGGGAATTTTTTTTATTTCCAGACCGAACTCGACATTCTTCTGTACTGTCCGCCAGGGAAATAAAGCATAACCCTGCATAACAATACCCCGGTCTAAAGCCGGGCCGGTAATGAGTTTACCATCAATCAGAATCTCACCGGCATTCGGCTTGGTCAGCCCGGCGACCATATCCAAAAAAGTAGATTTTCCACAACCGCTGGGACCGACAATTGCCAGAAACTCACCTTGTCTTACGGTTAAGTCAAATTGCTTGAGCGCCACAAATTCAGTAAAGCCGCTGCCGTCAGTTTGTTTTATCTTGTAAGTCTGGCGGATATTGCGGGCAACAATTTTCACTTTTTCCTGCACTGCCGAAACCTCAGATGAATGATTAGCCATACCAAAAACCTCCTGTTTTTTTATGCTCAGGCCTCAGCGTTCATGAAACCTGCCCCGGTAATTAATGATCCTGAAATAAAACCGTACTGATATAGCGTTCGCCGGTGTCAGGCAATACAGCCACAATCAGCTTACCGTCATTTTCAGGACGCTTGGCGATCTGCAGTGCTGCAAAAGCCGCCGCCCCGGACGAAATGCCAACCAGAATGCCTTCTTCCCTGGCCAGCCGCTGGGCAGTTTCCACTGCTTCTTCATTTTTCACTTTAAATATTTCATCAACAATAGCCAAATTCAGCACATTAGGAACAAACCCGGCGCCAATGCCTTGAATCTTATGCGGTCCCGGCTGTCCGCCTGAAAGCACCGGCGAGCTAAACGGCTCGACCGCAACAATCTGAATATCCGGATTGCGGCTTTTAAGAATTTCCCCGATTCCGGTAATTGTTCCTCCCGTTCCAACTCCGCCAACGACAAGATCGACCTGCCCATTGGTATCCTCCCAGATTTCCTCGGCAGTGGTAGCGCGATGAATTGCCGGATTAGCGGCGTTATTAAACTGCTGGGGAATAAATGAATTAGGGGTTTGCGCCGCAAGCTCCTCGGCTTTGCGTACAGCGCCTTTCATTCCTTCGGCCCCTGGCGTCAGTACCAGTTCCGCGCCATATACTTTCAGCAAACTGCGCCGTTCAACACTCATGGTATCAGGCATTGTCAAAATCAGCCGGTAACCGCGGGCGGCGGCAATAAAAGCCAAAGCGATTCCGGTATTGCCGCTGGTTGGTTCAATTAGGACCGTATCTTTGCCGATTAAGCCCTGTTCCTCAGCCGCCTTGATCATGCTAAAGCCAATCCTGTCTTTTACACTGCCGCCGGGATTAAACAATTCCAGCTTAACAACAACATTCGCTTTTCCAGCCTCATTGACTCTGCTCAGCTTGAGCAAAGGGGTGCCGCCAATTAAATCGGTTATACTATTGGCAATTTTAGACATATAAACCACTCCCCGTTATAAATTCATTGATCAGGCGTTTCCTTCATCGATATAAGAAAAGGCGTCTTTTTCATACCAGCTTTCAAAATATGGCAGTTTAACATTGGCCCCCAGATTCCGGTTGAAGGAAGGATTGCGCAAAATCCGCGCTAAACGGCGCGCCACCTCAAAGATGCCGGTATAGCCCAAAAACAACTGACTTGGCTGAAATAATGGCAGCACCGGGATGCCCTGCTTGGCGGCCCAGACATTCGTTCCGACATGCCCCATATACAGATCAGGTTTGAGATTGGCGTTTAAATTGGCCTGCTCAAACGGCTGACCGGTAGCCACATTAAACGGAACCTGCTGCACAACTTCCTGCTCGCCCAGCATTTCATCACCAAACTGATCATAGTGGTAAGCTCTTAGCCCGACCACCTCAAGACCTAAATAAGTCAAAAGTTCGGCATTGGCGACCACGCGGATCTCACCGCCGCCGATCAGCACCTTTTTGCCTTTAAAGATTTCCCGGTAAGGCTCCAATGCCTCTTCCAGCAGCTTGACTTCCTGATCAATAAAACGCTGGGCTTCCTCTTCGATGCCAAAAAACCGGGCAATATCCATTACCCAGCGATTGGTGTACTTAACGCCGATGGGAATGGTCCGTAAAATGAACGGGATATTGTGCTTTTCTTTTAAATGCTCAACAAAATAATCATCATGGGTTGCACAAATACTGACATTCAGCGCCGCCTGGGTAGCCTGATAAAAATCGTCGGGGTGAGCGTAACAGGGCAAAATATTTAAATTCAGGTCCAGTGCCTTTAAAATACGGACAAGCTCATATTCATCAATCCGGCTCATGGAAGAAACATTCAAAACGTTAACCGTCCGGCTGGCGCGGTACTTTTCTTTAAGCAATTCCAGTTCATCTTCCTCACTGCGTACTTCCCGTTCACGGTTATCCATCAAATTGCGCAAAATGCCGTGATACACTGCGTCATACGCGCTGGCCTGGATTTTGGTTTTAAATCCTTCACAATGAACCGGCACAATCCGGGCGGATACTTCCTGCTGCGCCTGTTCGACCACACTGTCCACATCATCGCCGATAATTGCCGGAACGCAGCTATTGACAATGACAATAGCACTGGGGCGAAATTCTTTTTCAGCATAGAGAATAGCCTCCCGTAAGTTGGCTTCGCCGCCGTTGATTACTTCATTTTCACCTAGATTGGTATTTACCCATAACAGCCCCTTGGAGCCGCTGTCCCGCAATTGCTTGAAGCCTTTGTTGACGCCGGCCTGGGACAGGCTGCCGCCGCCGCAGCCGATCGGCCCGTGAACAATCACCACCGCATCGCGAATGGTATTGATAATTGCCAGGCTTAAATTCAGCTGGCATCCCTGCGTCTGCGAGAATTTTCTTTTAATCCCGTTGAGGCAGCCCTTTTTCGATTTTTCCACAAGCTTATCGGAGGAACCGCCATAGGCATTGCAAGCCCGTAACCGTTCCTCGCGCACCGGCGGCGTTTTTTCACTGATATAATCCATTATATATTTCCCCCTAACGGCTGCCAACCAGCAAACCGAATATATCTTCAATTAATCGCAACGAGCCGTCAAAGCCCAGATAGCCCCGGTCCAGCACCACCCTGTTGGAAATGGGATAGGTCACACTTAAATGCGGCGCACTCAGGCTTTCGGCAAAATCCCGGTCCAGGCTGCTGCCCAATACAAAGGCCGGACTGAACGAGTCGAAATAGCGGGCGTTGTTGTTGCGCGGCCAGACTTTGGTAAAATGCTTGCCAACATTATTGGTGTCAGTGTCAAATACCACTTTCGGCTGAATTCCCGAGACAAAACCGTTAAACCGGGCAGCCACCAACTGCTGCTCCTGGTCTGTTAGAACGTCGGTAATGACTACCAGCTCAGGCAGCCAGCCTAAGTCGTCGGCCAGAAAACGGGTTAACGCCGGTCCGTAATTGGCGTCAGCCACCACTATACTGTACCGCTGAAGATCCAAATCATTATACACATCGCCCAACCGTTCCACAAAACCGTAATAATGCTGTTTTTCGGCGGCAATTACTGCTTCCACCAGCTTATTGTCAACCGCAAGCGCTGCACCCACCTGCCGCAGAAAGTCCTGGGTACTGGCGGGGCCAATTGGCAACGGAGCCGTAATATAGGGCACGCCATGCGTTTCCTCAAATAGTTTAGCCGGTTCAATCCCATAAACATCGGATACCACAATATTTAAACCGGCCGCGCCGGCCTGCCTTAAATTTTCAATGGTTTCGCCTTCGGCAAAGAAAGTATTCGCTTGATAGCCCAGCTTTTGAATCAGGTCTTTTAATAGCTTTAAATTGCCTTTCCAAAACACATCCTGAATGGGCACAAGGCCGAATATATTAACCGTCTGTTTATCTTTAACCGCTTGTTTTTCCACAAAGTCAGTAAACAACTTACCCAGAACCAGATCATATCCTTTGAAAGAATTGCCCTTAAAGCCGCCGGTTTCAACCGCCAGAACAGGTTTTTTGCTGTCTTTGAACCGTCTGGCCACAGCAACCGCATCATCGCCGATAATATCAACCATACACCCGGTGACGACAAAATATAAATCGCCGTCAACGATTTCCAGGGTATTGGCGATTTGCTCTTCCAGGCGCTCTTCCCCGCCAAAAACAATATCCCTTTCATAGACATTGGAGCTGGGCAAAGCTTGGCCGGCGCAATAGCCGCTGCCCAGATAACCGGTTGCACCGTTTAATGCATTGCCGAAATTCCCGCCGCAGCCGGCGGCTGCATGAATAATGGAAATTGCCCTGGGCAGGGCTTTCAGGGTAGCTACCGCTCCCCCCATCGAACATAGATAGCGGGGTCTTTCAATAAATTTGTTCATGGATTTTTCCTCCGTATCATCTATCGCAAATCAGTTCAGTCTTTCAGAATCAATAGGATATTTGCCAAACTCTCTTGCTGCTGCAAACAAGGCATGAATATTGTCAGCCGGAGCTCCAAGGGGTAAGCCGCAGCCTAACGCCAGAATATAGCCTTTAGGATTATCATGAGCCTTTCGCAGGCATTCCTTAACCTCCGCCGTCACATCTGCCGGCGTACCCAAATACATAGTGGCCGTAGGTTTTACATTGCCCAATAAAGCAACCTGATTTCCTACCGTGAGCTTAGCCGCCTCCAGATCAACGGTATCATCCAGGCTCAGAATGCCGGCGCCGCTCCGGGCCATATCCGGCCAGATCTTCGTGGTATTGCCGCAAATATGTAAGGACGGAGCGCTGCCGGTCAGTTCCGCTATGCCTGTCGCCAATTCCTGCAAATAAGGCAAAGCAAATTCACGAAACTGACTGGGACTAATCAGCGTCGACGAGGCTGTCGGATCGGCTATCGTTATGTTAGCCCCGATTCCGGCTGCGGCCTTAACATAGGACAACGTACTGTTTAAGCTAAGGCGTAGCAACTGGTGGACAAATTCCGGATTGCGATAAATATCGCGTAAAAAGCTCTCCGTACCCCTGACATTGGCGGCAGTGGTAAAGGGGCCGGCAATATTGCTATTCACCGGTACAGTATCATGAAAGCGTTCTACTAAAATTTCCAAAGCCTCTAAATGAATGGGCAAACGTCCCTTTTTCCCCGGATCAGGTATCTCAAGACGGTGGATATCTGCATAGGCTTTTACGGCAAAGTCAGTAATATATGGCGTATTTTCCTGACCGGGGTAGTATACCGTACTGCCGATTGCTTCAGCAATTCCTGGCAGGCCCGGGCCGCTTGTGACAGCTTCCACCCCAAAAATCCGGTGAGCTTCAATTTGAATCTGAGCTATTTTAGCAGCTGAATAATAACAGTCCCAGGGAGAAATTCCGGCGGCTTTTCCGGCCTGGCCGGTAATATAAATGCTGCAAGGCACCCGGTCATACGGTTTTCCGGCCAGCACAGCTGTTATTCGCTCCTTGGGCGTCATCTCATCGCGAAATATCCTCATTGCATCTTTCCCCCTCCGGCTGAACGGTTCAGGCCTGATCTGAAGTAAACAAAAAAGCAAAGATTGCTCCGCTTAAGAGCTTTCTTTGCCTTCGGCAGGTTTGCCGATCAGTCAAGCAGCATCCATATTGTCAGCTGAATAAGAAAAAGGCCAAAGCGCATCCCCGGCAGGGAACAGCGCTTTAGCCTTCAGTTTATCTGACCAGCTAACATCACAGCTATATTTTCTTGTTATTTATCATAATATCATAGCATTGATTTGTCAATATGTTTTCCCCCTGTGTCCCCGTTTAAACGCAAGGCTGCTTACCAAACCCCAAGGCAGTCTTGCCAGGACCGATTTATTGAAAATCAGCCAGGATGACGGAATAAATGTCCTCTACCAGCCGCAAAGCGCCTTCATAACCTACATAGGAGCGGTCGAGCACCAACCGGTCGCTGACTGGCATCGACACCGATACCGGATAGCCGTTAACTTCTTCGGTCAGCACCCGGTCCCAGGCGCTGCCCAGGATCAGTGGCCGGCTGCGAAATTTGAATTTCCGTATATCCTCGTGCACCGCGCCGCCATCGCTGGTGAAGACGGCCTTAGCAGTAATGCCGTCAACAAAGCTGTTGAACTCCGCAGCGATACCGGCTTGATATTCTTCGGCCACCCCGTCGGTGATATACTGGGTTTCAGGCAGCAGCCCCAGGTCATTGATTAAAAACTTCGCTATGCCCAGACTGTAAAAACTGTCGGCAATGGTGATAAACCGCCGGGGTAAGAGCCTGGTTTCCAGCAGCACATCGGCTGAACGTTCGATATAGTAATAATAATCGGCCTCATGCCGGTCAATGATTTTATCAAGCCGCTTTTCCTCCAGACCGGCATATGCGCCGACGGTGCGGAGAAATTTGGCTGTTTCCGTCGGGCCTATCGGCAGAACGGGGTAGTGTAAATAGGGTGTGCCGAATTTTTCTTCCAAGTGCTGTACGTTTTTCAGACCAACCCATGGCGAGATAAGCAGATTGAACTGGGCCGCCGGCACCTTGTTGAGCGCATCCAGTCCCTTGCCGGGGCCAAAAATAATGTTGGGACGAAGTCCCAGCTCGGCAACCAGGCGTTCAATTGCGTTAAACGTTCCCACCCAAAATGGATCATGAAACGGCACAACCGACCAGATATTGACCAAACCTTTCTCCTGATGGTCGGCCGGCCGCAAATACTGATCAATAATCGAATCGATAACCAGCTCATGACCGAATAAATTCGTGCCTTTAAAGCCGCCGGTTTCAGCGTAGATGACCGGCTTGCCCTTTTCCTGAAACCGGCGGGCGACCTCTCCGACATCGTCGCCGACAATGTCGGAAGTACAACCGGTAAGAATGACAAATAAGTCGGCATCAAGTACGTTAAGAGAATGGCCGACAATGCCCCGCAGCCTTTCATCACCGCCAAAAATAACTTCCTTCTCGCCAATATTGGTACAAGGAACGGTATGCCCTCCGGCGTAACCAGAGCCCTGGCAGCCATTCTGAAATCCCAGCGCCCCCCACAGCTTCTGGCCGCACCCCGGTCCGGCATGCAGAATGGGAATTGCGCGGTCAATCGCCAGAACCGACTGCAATGCGCCCAGCGAGCAAACATGTCTGATTTGTTCAATATACTGCGACATTTATACCACCTCTTCTGCCAAAAACGCAAACGTGTTCTGCTGCATCCACCAGTCAGTGTAAGGCAGCTTAATTCTCTTTGCCAGATTTCTGGCTAAACTGCGGTTGGTTACTGCATCATTTAACCGATGGCCAAAATCAATTAAGCCCTGATAGCCAAAGGCGCTATACTCATCCACAACCATCACCGAGGGAATACCCAGTTTGGTCGCCCAGACTGTGGAGCCGCCATGACGGGCCACATATAAGTCCGGTTTGAGACGATTTAACAAATTCAGCAGCTCATAATTCTGTTGATCGCCCACACTCATTGGAATATCGCGTTCGGCTTGCGCCAGATTTTCAATAGATGCAGGCGCTTCGCCGTTATCGTATTGCGGATCAAAATGCCAGGTTGCCCCCCAGACAACTTCAATGCCCAGTTCTTGCAGTGTACGGATGTAATTATGTCCAAAGCTTGGTCCCATACCGACAACGGCCCGGTAACCGGTAAGCTTTGCCTTGATCTCGGCCAGTTCATCGGCAATAAGGGCTTTTTGCTCAGTAATATACTCCTCCACCGCCCGCTCTTTGCCGACCGCAGCCCCCAATCCCCGCAGCCAGCTGTCCATGCCGGCAATGCCGTGCGGTTGCAGAGTTTTAACATAGGGAACGCCGAATTTCTGCTCCAAACCATTGCCGATATAACTGCCGAGCGTGCCGCAAATACTGATGGTCGCAGCTGCCTCCGACATTCTTGACAACTGGTCGATCGTACTGTAGGGAGCGACAAATACCGGTTCAAGGTCAAACCGGGCCAGCGTCTCGACAATTTGATTGCGGGCGCTGCCGCTAAAATTGATCATATTAATTTTATTGGTTTTTTGTTCCGGCGGCTTTACAATTTTGGTTAATATTGCATGAAAGGCCGCATCAAAACCTGATGCCCATATTTTCGACTTAAACCCTTCGCAAAATACCGGCGCCAGGGGAATGGGCAGTTCTTCCTGCAGTTCATCCAGCACACTTTGAATATCTTCGCCAATAATGCCGGAAACACAGGAAGTAGTTACAAAAATAGCGTTGGGATGAAACCGCCGGTAAGCTTCCCTGATGGTCTCCCGCAGTTTATTGACCGCCCCGAACACCGTATCTTCCTCAACCATGTTGGTGTTTACCACACTAATGTTGCGGTGCTTCCAGCTGCGTACTTTTTCGCCCCACTTATTCTGGGTATTGCTGTAAACACTGTCGGCCGCGCAGCCCACCGGGGCATGAACGACCATTACCGCATCAACAATCCGGGAAAGATAGCTTTGCGCACAGCCTGAACTGCAGGCGCTGGCCTGGCTGAAGCACCTTTCTTTATTTTTTAAAGTGCAGGCTGAAACCTGGGCAACCAGCCCCTTAATTGTTCCCTGGTAACCGGTAACAGAACCCAGCCTGTTTTCCCGGATGGCGGCTTCCGAATGATTAAAATTAATGGACATTTCACTTAAACCCCTTTCGCAGGATATGATTGCTTTCCAAGGACTTAACCGCCCTCAGTCTCCCCTAAAAAAAGCTGGAAGCATAAGAGCGGTTCGCCGAAAAACCTTTTTTGTCTTAAATTCCTTTATTGGATTTATGCCGCACTCAGCTATTCGCGCGATCTGAAATTACCAGATCAGACGCTACACCATTTGCAGACCTTTTCACTTCAAGCATCCGCGCGCTAAATATCCGGTCTAGCGAATTTTTTGGCTATTAACATTTTCAGAAATCACCAAATCAGCTGCTGTTACTTTGCCTTTGGGAATAACCCCTGCTTTTTCCAGATCTGCAATCCAGGGAGTAACCAGGTCGGCGCTTATCGTCGTATCGGCCGCATAATAGTGGACTGCATTTACCGGCACCTTAATCCAGTCTTCTGTCAGCTTTCTGGCTTCTTCCGGATTTTCATTCGCCCATTTTTGCGCTTTAATAATTGCTTGAGAAAACTTCGTGATAATTTCAGGATTTTTTTGAATATAGTCGGTGGTGAAATAGTAATAACCAATCCCGCCGCCCTGGCCCAGCCCGGCGTCCAGACTATCGGCAATCTTCACCATACCGGCATCCTCCATTGATTTATAAAAAGGCGGATGAACCCCGGATACGGTAACTAAACCTTTTTTCAGGGCCTGCACAGCCTGAATATCAGGCATGGTCACCCATTCTATTTTATCCCGTCCGACCCCCTGTCTGTCAGCAATCGTGTTGGCCAGAAAATCAGAGCACTGATTATTTGTAATAATGGAAAACTTGATTTTACCGGCAATTTTGTTCAGATCGGCAAAAGACTTAATGTCAGGATGCTCCTGGGGATTGACATACCAGTTCATGTGCCGCAGCTTCGGGTCCTGTTCGGGCAGCGGATCAATCCCGGCCTTCACTACCCCTTTAATATTGGCTCCGGCGGCAATGGCCACAGCCAAGCCGTTGGGATGAACACTGCCCACATCGTTGTTGCCGTTAAGCACCGACGGGATTTGCTGACCGGGCTGGGTATCGCCGGTATACACAATTTGCAGGCCCTCTTCTTTAAAAAAGCCTTTCTGATCGGCCACAACCCAAGGCGTGGAGCTGCAGGCCGTCTGCGACCAGGTTTTGATCGGGATTAATCCTTCGCCGCTTGCTTTGGTGGCTTCACCGCCTACCTGTTTACTGCTTAAGCTTGCGCCATAGCCTACTACCGCGAGTATCGCTACCGTTACCACGCCTGCAATGATTTTCTTGATTGCCTGTTTATCAGCCATACATAACCCACCTTCCAAAAGTTAATTTGTAGAGGGAAATCTCTTTGGCATCAAACTTTCGCTTATCAGCAAATCATTTGCACCCCTTTTTATCGTCAAGCATCCGCGCGCTAAACGTCCGGTCTAGCGAGTTTTTGAACTATTAACGTTTTCTGAAATCACAAGATCGGATGCTGTTACTTTGCCTTTGGGAATAACCCCTGCTTTCTCCAAATCTTCAATCCAGGGAGTAATTAGATCGGCGCTTATCGCTGTATCGGCCGCGTAATAGTGGGTTGCATTCACCGGCACCTTAATCCAGTCTTCTGTTAGCTTTCTGGCTTCTTCCGGATTTTCATTCGCCCATTTTTGCGCTTTTATGATTGCTTGAGAAAACTTTGCGATAGTCTCAGGATTTTTTTGAATATAGTCGGTGGTGAAATAGTAATAACCTATCCCGCCGCCCTGGCCCAGCCCGGCGTCCAGACTATCGGCAATCTTCACCATACCGGCGTCCTCCATTGATTTATAAAAAGGCGGATGAACCCCGGATACGGTAACTAAACCTTTTTTCAGGGCCTGCACAGCCTGAATATCAGGCATGGTTACCCATTCTATTTTATCCCGTCCGACCCCCTGTCTGTCGGCAATCGTGTTCGCCAGAAAATCAGAGCATTGATTATTTGTAATAATAGAAAACTTGATTTTACCGGCAATTTTGTTCAGATCGGCAAAAGACTTAATGTCAGGATGTTCCTGGGGATTGACGTACCAGTTCATGTGGCGCAGTTTCGGGTCCTGTTCGGGCAGCGGATCAATTCCGGCCTTCACCACCCCTTTAATATTGGCTCCGGCGGCAATGGCCACAGCCAAGCCGTTGGGATGAACGTCGCCCACGTCATTATTGCCGTTGAGCACCGACGGAATTCGCTGATTGGGCTGGGTATCGCCGGTATACACAATTTGCAGGCCCTCTTCTTTAAAAAAGCCTTTCTGATCGGCCACAACCCAAGGCGTGGAGCTGCAGGCCGTCTGCGACCAGGTTTTAATCGGGATCAAGCCTTCGCCGCTTACTTTGGCGGCTTCGTCGCCTACCTGTTTACTGCTTAAGCTTGCGCCATAGCCGATAGCAGCCACCACTGCTACCGCAATGATACCGGTGACAATTTTTTTTACATTTGCCTTACTAGCCATAAAACATCTCCCCTACAAAATCAATTTATTATTATCTAATAGTCTGCTGTCGTCTCTTTCCAGTTAAGCAACCGGCGCTCCAACAGGCCAAACAGCCCGTTAAGCGAAAGCCCCAGCGCCGCTATCGTAAACGTAGTGGCAAACAATTTGGGTATTTGATAATTATTTTGAGCATTAAACACCAGCCAGCCCAGGCCGCTGCTTGCGCCGACCATTTCTGCAGCGATCAGCATAAAGAAGGCCACACTGCAGGCAGTTCTCAAGCCGTGAAATATATTTGGCAAAGATGCCGGGAAAATCACTTTAATAAACAGGTTCGAACCGACGACCCCCATTGACCTTGCCGATTTAATCAGCAGGCCATCCACACTTTGGATGCCTGTAGTTGTATTAATCACCACCGGCCAGAGGCATACCCAAAATATCATGGCCACCTTGGATACTTCCCCAATGCCAAAAATCAAAATAAAAACCGGAAACAGCGAAAAAGGGTTAATTGCCGACAACAAACGCAGTACCGGGTTCATCACCCGCTCAAACAGCGGAAACCACCCGCCCAGAAACAGTCCCAGAGGAATGCCAATCATAACCGCCAAAATAAAGCCAAAAACCGATCTCAGCAAACTGGTTTTAATATGAACAAATAACACACCGCTAAGGATTAAATCAACCAGCGTCTCCAGTATGAGCGACGGGGGAGAGATAAATGTCTGGGGAACCCAGCCAGCTCTTGGCGCAAGCTCCCAGAGCGCCAGGAAAATAATGATTGCCACGCGGTCAAACACGATCCCAGCCAGTTGCTTAATGACATTGCCCGCTGCCCGCTGTTGACGGACGGTATTTTCTCCGACATTGCCGCTTGACGCTTTTTTGAATAACGCCTCCATTGAAACCCCCTCCTTTTGATCACCTTCATCTGGCAGTGTAATTTATTCAATCCGTTCAACCGCCTGTTTCCAGTCAACAAGACTTTCCTCAAGCATATACAGCACATAATTCAACGCAGTCCCCAGAATCGCAATAATGATCATTCCGGCAAACAATCTGGGCATAATTGCATTCACTTCCGAATTATGAATGACCCAGCCCAGCCCGGCATGCGCGCCAATCATCTCAGCGGCAATCAGCATCAGGAAAGCATGTGACGCCCCGGTACGCACGCCGGTAAAAATAACAGGCGCAGCGCCTGGCAGCACAACTTTATTGAAAATGGTCGCTTTATCCGCGCCCATTGAGCGGGCGCTTTTAATATAAAGCGGGTCGATATTTCTCACTCCGACAATGGTGGTAAACAGTACCGGCCAAACGGTTGACCAAAAAATAATGGCCAGCTTAGCAATCTCACCAATACCGAAAAACAGGATAAAAATCGGGAACAGCGAGAAGGCATTGATTTGACCGAATAGCCGAAATAAAGGTCTCAGCTGCTTGGACAAAGCTGGAAAAACGCCGCCCAGCAGAAATCCCATCGGCACAGCCAGACCGACTGCCAATAATAGTCCCACAATGGTTCTTTGCAGGCTTGCGGTGACATGCAGAAACAAGGAACCGTCATTGGCCATTTTGGCAATTTCCCAGCACACCACTGATAAAGGCGGAATAAATTGGCCGTTAATGATTCCTGTACGCGGTAAAATCTCCCATAACAGAAATAAAGTAACCAAACCGGAAATATTAATCAGCCGCCCGAAGAAATCATCCACATATGCTCTCATCCCGCCTTCTCTCCTTTCCTGACGGCAGCGTCCTGTTCCACCAGCGTTTTTACCGCCTGCCGCAAGCCATTTTCCACACTGTCGCAATATTCAATACTCTGGGTTCCCTGCTCGGCCAGCTTTTCTTTTGCATGCTGGCCAATCCTCATCGTCAGCACAGCCTGACAATCCTTGACCGTACGAATCGTGCTTTCCCGCTTGGCTTCTTCTTCGCCGCATTCTTCCATACCCGAACAATACTTATGTACCGACCGTCGTTCCAATAATTTAAATTCACGGCCATCGCCCTGATAAATGATAAATTCGGCGGCATGCCCGAAATGCTGATCAACCAGCCTGCCATATTTGGAGGTTACGGCAATCCGGTACTGCCGGCGGGGCACTGGCGGCTCCGGGGCTTGATTGTCCGGATTGTTGCACATTCTAAACTCAGAAGAGCGGTCTTCATTCAGCAATCCAACAGCATCAGCCCGGCATTGTTTACAATGCCGCATCTGCTGAATATCCAGCTCGCATAAATTACGCATTTCGTTGATTTCCTTCATGCTGGTTTGCGCAAAATGCTCAAATGCGCTGCCCGGAGCCGGAATGAGGGGCATGATATTGGTAATAAACACCCCCAGTGCTTTAACTTTTTTGACTACATCCGGGATATGGCGGTCGTTAATGCCTTTAACCATAACAATATTGACTTTAACCAGCACATTGCGCTCAGTTAAATATTGAATGCCGGCCAGTTGATTCCGGCAAAGCAGTTCAGCCGCTGCAACGCCTTGATAGCGCTTGCCCTGATAAGAAACAAACTTGTATATTTGAGCCCCGATTTCAGGATCCAGCGCATTCATGGTAACCGTAACATGATGGATGCCTACATCGACAATTTCCTGAGCGTACTCGGGCAAGAGCAAACCATTGGTGGATAAGCAGAACACAATGCTGTCATCCACAGCCTTAATTCGCTCAATTGTCTGCCTGGTATATTGCCAGTCAGCCAGCGCGTCTCCGGGTCCGGCTATTCCAACTACCGTTAATTCCCCGATTTTCTCCTTAACCCAGCGGAACTTTTCAAAAGCCAGCGCCGGGGTTAACACTTCACTCGTCACCCCCGGACGACTCTCGTTTACGCAGTCAAATTTACGGTTGCAGTAATTGCACTGGATATTACAGCCGGGCGCCACCGGCAAATGCATGCGGGCAAACTGATGGTGCACTTCAACTGAATAACAGGGATGCTTGCGGGTTTGTTCTAAAATGTGAGCAGGTATGCTGCCAGGGCAAAAATTGCTCATCATCCTCACCTCTTCTCTCTCGCCTTAACATTAGCGGTATGAAATAAGCAAAGGCTGCAGAAAAAAACTTCTGCAGCCTTCAGCTTTTACCTGATCAGCTTAATAACAGGATAATGTAAGATAATTAAATCGCCGCAGCCTGGCTGCGAACTTCACCGGTTTCCATCGCCAGCAAATGATCGGCCCACTGGGCGGCCCATTCTCTTAATTCGGAGGTAGTCAGAGGTGAGGGAACTTTCGATTCAGTAGTCTCAATGACTTTGGTAGCCAGTTTGGCGTAAATTTTCGCCTGCTCTGAGGTGGGCGCCGCTTCCACCGAGGTTTTGCCCTGCAGTTCGGATTGGGTAACCGTTACCGAACGGGGAACATATTCCACAACTCTGGTTTTCGTCCTGGCGACAAAATCATCAACAATATCCTTGGCATATGGCGCGTTGATGGAATTGGCAATCAAGCCGCCCAGCAGCGCCCCGCCTGAATTAGAGTATTTCTGAATGCCCTTGAACAGGTTATTGGCGGCATATACAGCCATAAAGTCAGCGGAAGAAACGGTAAAAACATGTTCCGCAATGCCTTCCCGGATCGGTACGGCAAACCCGCCGCACACAACATCGCCCAATACATCGTAGATGACTACATCAATATCCAGCTCATCATACACTTTCAGCTGTTTTAACAGCTGAACGGCGGTAATAATGCCGCGCCCGGCGCAGCCAACGCCTGGCGCCGGTCCGCCGGCTTCCACGCAATAAATTCCGTTAAAGCCTTTAAAAATGACATCCTCCGGCTTAACCTGACTTTTTTCCCGCAAGGTATCTAAAACCGTCGGAATATAAGTGCCGTCCCGCAGCGTATTGGTGGAATCGGCTTTGGGATCACAGCCGAACTGCATGACCTTATACCCTTGCTGGGATAGAGCGGCGCTGATATTTGAGGTCGTCGTTGACTTGCCAATTCCGCCTTTGCCGTAAATGGCGATTTGCTTGATTTTTTTACTCATCGTATAACCCCTCCTGAAATTGTTTCGTAAAATTTTTACGATAATGCCTATGCTCACATTGCTGAGCCTATCATCTATTGAAATTTTAAAATGATAGACGAAAAGGCCGGGGATTTTTTCAGTTGAAAAAATCTCCGGCCTTTAGTTTGTTCACTAATCAGCCACCTATTGAAATGTCTTATTTAGCATTATACTCCAGGTAGTATAATCGTGCAAGTGATTTTGGAAAAGATATTTTTATTGTCTGATCAGCCGGCCGCTCTCCAGACGGAAAGCTATATCCGCCTGTCTGGCCAGAGCCGGATCATGGGTGACAATAATAACGCCGGCCCCTTCATTCCTGGCCTGAAACAAAGCGTCAACCACAGTTCGGGCCAAGGCGGGATCAAGATCATTTGTCGGCTCATCTGCCAGCAATATCGGGGGCTTAAGCAGCAAAGCCCTGGCCAGCGACACTCTGCGCAGTTGACCCAGACTGAGCTGCTGCGGCTTATAATCGAGCCGCTCCGCCAAACCGAAGTCAGTCAGCAGAGCTTGGGCCCGTTTGGATGCTTCTTGCTTAGGCCGGGAAAATATAGCAGGCAGGATAACATTCTCCAGAACAGTAAGCGAATTGATCAGCCTGGCCCGTTGAAAAACAAAACCAAAAGATCTGCCTCTTATTGCCGCCTGCTGCTGCCGATTAAACGCAGTGACATTAACGTCATCAACCAGAATTTGCCCTGAGGTTGCCGACTGCAGCAAGCCGACAATCGATAACAGGGTGGTTTTACCGCCGCCGGAATTGCCGGTAACGGCTACAGCCGTTCCCGCCTCTAACGTCAGCGATATTTCCGATAAAATCAACTGCTTTTCGTAATATTTACTAATGCTGATTAACTCCAATAAATTGGACATGCTCATCCTCCTGTCAGTCAAATTCGCCTCTGGTCATCACAGTGCCCGGATCGGTCTTACTGCCCTGACGGGCCGGCAGCCAGGCGGCTAAAGCGCCCAGACTGGTGAAGGAGGCGATCAGCGCCAGCGACAATACGATCCGATACGGCCAACCTGGCGCAATAAAGGGAAAGGACTGATTTGCGGTCAGAAGCAGCAGCGTAAGCCAATAAAGAATACCGCCCAGGATCAGGCCGGCGACCGATCCGGCCAGCGATACCGCCACGGTTTCGCCCAGAATGATAAAAGCAATATCACGGCCTGAAGCGCCCAGGGCCAAATACAGGCCCCACTCAGCCTGACGCTCCCAGGTCAAGCTATAAAACCGGGCGAACAGCTGCAGCAGTGAGGCCAGGACAGTCAGCAAACCGATACCGCCCAGCAAGAGCAGCAGTACGGTAAACTGACTGTTAATCCGGTTTTTAATATCTGCGGCCACAATGGCCCTCACACCGCCCAGACGCTGTATATCGCCCGCAATCATCTCAACCCGGGCAGTTTCTCCTGTCTGGATCAAGATTGCTGAAATAAGTCCGTCCGGCGGCCCCTGCTCAGCCCATACGTCGCCCAGTAGAACATCTTTAGCCGCAACACGGCGCGCCTCCTCCATGCTGACAAACAAGGAATAATCAAGCGTTGTACCTGTTTCCTCGGCAATGGCTACAATATTATACCACTTGCCCAGGATCGAAATTCTGTTTTGATTCCAGATTGGAATTTTAGCGCCAAGAATAACTTCATCATCCTTAAGAACGTCTTTCTGAAGTTTCTTCAGCCACGGAGTAATGATCCAGTCGCTTTGCGGGTCATAGCCCAGCATCCGGTTCTGCGTACCGATATCATGGCAATCAGCGCTTAACGATTGAGTAAAAAACTGCGGCGTAGCCCGGTGTACGCCGGGTATGGCCAGGACCTCGCCAAGCAGGCTTTGCGGCATATAAGTATGGGTTGTAGCCCCGCCAAACAATACCAGACTGGGCTCCAGCGTAACCGTATCGGGAACAACGACGATGTCAGCGCCCAGGCGTTGTCTGGCTATTTCGATTCCGGAAGACACGCCGCGATAAATATTGGCCGCGCAAAAAACAATTGCAACCCCGATGGCAATGGTGACAACAATCGCCAGGCTGGGCAGCTTACGGTGCAAAATACTTTTCCAGACCAGAAAAGTCATTCCGCCTCCCCCTGTTCCGCCCGGCGAATCAGCCAGATATTGCTCAAACCGGCCAGACTGTATAAAATACCGCCAATGGTTACGAAAAAGGTCGTTTTCTGGCAGCCCCCTTCCGGGCAGATGCCGATCACCCAAGGCTGCGGAATAATGACAACAACAAGTCCCAGCAGTAAAATCAGCAGACTGGCGAACAGTTTCCCCTCAGCAGTACGCAATACAAATAAGCTTGCCGCAACAATTACCGCCAGCAGCCCAATGATAAATTCGGCCTGATAAGCATAGTGGCAGGCCATTGGCAGCGATTGCCCGCCCACCTTGGCGTGTCCTGTGCAAATCGGAACAAGACGCGGTAAAAACAAGAGACTGATACTGATGATTACGGCAAACCAGGCGATTCCTTTATTTAGATTCACAGTGCCACCTCCTTAAAAACATCACTCACCGGGCAAGCCTGAATCCCCGGCCGCCCCAAACTTGTTCCGGAATGATGTTTATGCTCAGACGGCGCAGCTTTGAACGGCGCCCGGTTTGCCCCGGCATAAAGCACCGCAGTGCCAAGAAAAAAGAACAGCAGCGCCGCCAGTAAAAATTTATAAATTGTCATTTCAGACCCTCCTTAATTTGATGCCTCATTAGTACAGGCACTAACAGCATACCAGCAAAGCTGTTTATCACCGCAGCCGCCTGCAACGGTCAAATATTTGAGCTCCTGCCCAGCCTTGCTATTGCCGGGAAATAATAAAGCCGGAACCATTCCGCAGAATGAGTTCCAGCCTTTAGTTTTCCTAATCAGCTCAATTATTTTTATTGCTATGATACTGTATGACCTTTCATCTGTCAATGGTACTTAAAGACAAAATACGCCCGCCGGTAACGGCGCAGGCCAAACCGGATCACTATCTACACCGTTTATGATGAACAAGATAAGTACAAAGCCTAAAACAATTTATTTTATATACCATCTCCGTGAATTCCTTCCAGTTCATGCACACGGCGCTTTTCTGTCTTTTCAATTTGTTCCACTTGGCCGTTATCCAGCCGGATAACCAGCTGACCATATTGAATTGCTTGTAGTTCAGCTGTAATTTTGCCTTGCAGCGGGTGCTTTTTCTGCGGTTTATCATAACTGATACAGCCTGCTTCCCTGGTCTTAGCCGAAATAATGAATTTTTCCGTTTTTTCAATTTTGACCACATGCCCATCCTGAATGGTTAATATTAAATAGCCGTTTTTAACGGTATGTAGAAAATGAATAATAATATCCAATACCTGCAGCGGTACCGGCCTGATTTGGCTTACTCTGCTCTCGTTCCGTCCGCGGATTGCCGCTGCGGTTTTCTTGCTTGCCGCAAAAACTTCTGTCATCGGTATCATCCTTTCTCAAAATCAAAAAATGGCAAAGGACTAGTTCACCGGGAACCCCTTTGCCTTCAGTGTTTACTGATCAGCCAGCTACCTGATTCTGTTTGCTGTGTCCTTTTATGACACAAGGCTGACAGCAGTCAGTGCAGCCAGCGGCTTACGGTGCGAAACCGCTCTTCTACTGCAGCCTGCAATCACCCCGCTCCTTGAAATGATAATTCGCCAGCTTCTCTTGCAATGAACTCCAGGAGCGATTGGCAAAAATCAGCGGTACTCCCTGGGCTTTAGCAACCTGCTTGATATTGTTTGTTGTAATATGATTGACATAATCGATGAATACCACAATTAAAGCAATGGAAATTGGTATTTTCGTTTTTCTCCGGTTGGCGGCTTTGCGCCCGGTAACATGTTCAACAGCATTGATGCCCAGCAATTGTAAATTTTTTTCGATATTTCCCAAATGATCCGCACCAACTAGCATTACTGACATTTTCATCCCCCTCTGCTTTAATAGGATTCGGTTTCTTCGGGAACAACCAGTAAGTTTTTTTAAATAAAAATAGCCGGACTATGCCTACCAATAAAATGATGACATGCCGGCCTCTGGTTATACCAGTCAGCTTGAAAAAAGGCTAAAAGCTTTTTCTTAAAATTTAAGAAAAAAACTTTTAGCCTTCAGGTTTTCTGATCAGCTCAATGAAATTATTTATCGTTATTAAAACATCTTTTTTTCCATTTGTCAAGGTGTTTTGCCGCCGGAAATTTCGCTGTAAGGCTGACACCGGTCTTAGTAAAGTTGAAGCAATGTCAAAAACTGTTGCCGCGCAAAAAAACAGTTCTAACTGTATGCCGGTTAGAACTGCCGGACTCTGATCGGCCTGCCGGTTATTGTTTGATATAGGTAGGAATGGCGTAGGCATATAACTCTTTGCTGATATCGACATTTTCCGGTACATAGATCATGCTTGTTTCGGTCAGTTTTTGCACTGCTCCGGCTAAGGTATAGCAGACTCCATTAAGAAAATCGCCAATGCGCTGCCTGGTATCCTGATCAACATGCTCAAAATTGACAATAATTGCCTCTTTTGCTTTTAAATGATCGGCAAAGTCCCGGACATCATCAAAACTATGCGGTATGGCAATCAACAGCTTTAACTCGGTGGCAGTACTGCTGTGAACAGTAAGATTAGGGCGCGGCAGTTCAGTTTTATGTTCTTCAGCTTCTTCCACTGGCATCAAAAAATTCGTCAGCTTATAAATTAGGCCGCCAGTCATTTTTTTCGCCTCCATTACATGCTTCATTTTAGTCACCATTTTTTGGTAAATATTCGACAATTTAAGCTTTATTCCTGCAGGCGCGGAAAAATAATTTCACTTTATTGCTCACACTTAGCACACTCTGTCGTACCATGGGTCAGAACCTGGCCGCTTCTGCTGGCATCGCGGTATACAGTTACCCCTTTGCAGCCGGCCTGATAAGCTTCCCAAAAAATCCTGTCAACAGTTTCCAGAGGCGTATTCCGGGGCAAATTAACCGTTTTTGATACGCCATTGTCGGTATGCCGCTGAGCTGCCGCCAGATGGGCGACATGCCAGCGCGGTTCAATTTCATGAGCGGTAGCCAGCACGGCTTTGATCTCTGCCGGCAAATCGGCGGCCGCTACGCTGCCGGAATTTTTCACGGCGGCATTCGCATCATTTAGCAGACCCCGGGCAGCCAAATACCGCCAGACGACAGGATTGGCGCCGGTAAGCATCCGGCCGTCCAGCACCCGGCGCGTTACCGCCAGGGCAAACAGCGGCTCAATGCCGCTCGAGCACTGGCCGATTAAGCTGATGCCGCCGGTAGGGGCAATGGTGGTTACGGTGGCATTGCGCATTGCCGTATAGCGCCCGGCATAAATACTGGCGTCAAACGCTGGAAAACTGCCTCGCTGAACGCCCAGTTCCAGCGACATTTGCCGGGCTTCCGCAGTGACAAACTCCATCACCCCCGCCGTCAGCCGTACTGCCTCTTTGCTGGCATAAGGCAGATCAAGCAGGATCAATAAATCAGCCAGTCCCATAATACCCAGCCCGATCTTACGGGTCAGCCCGGTTTGACAGCCAACCGCCGGCAGCGGAAAATGATTGACATCGATTACATTATCTAAAAACCGGACGGCTGTTCGCACAACCTGGCGCAGTTTATCATAATCCAGACTGATGCGCTGTTTTGCCATAACTCTGACCATCCGGGCCAGGTTAATTGACCCCAAATTGCAGGACTCATAAGGCAGTAACGGCTGCTCGGCGCAGGGGTTAGGGCTTTCGAAGCTTCCTAATGCAGGCGTGGGGTTGGCTTTGTTGACGGTGTCAATGAAAAACAAGCCCGGCTCGCCGTTTTCCCAGGCCATTGCAACCAGACGTCCATAAATCTCCCGGGCCTCCACGGTTGCCGCAACGACCCCGGTACGGGGATTAATCAGGTCAAAGAGGCCGCCGTCAGCCACGGCAGCCATAAATTTATCGGTAATAGCCACCGATAAATTAAAATTGTTCAGAACATCCCGCTGCCGCTTGACTTCAATGAACTCCCGGATATCAGGATGATCCACCCGCAGTACCGCCATATTGGCGCCGCTGCGGACAGCCCCCTGTTTTACCGCCTCTGTCGCCGCATTATATACTTGCATAAACGAAACCGGCCCGCCGGCCGAATTGCCGGTTGCCGCTACCAGATCGCCCCTGGGTCTGAGACGCGAAAAGGAAAACCCGGTGCCGCCGCCGCTTTGCTGAATCAAAGCGGCCTCCTTCAGCGTCTCAAAAATGCCGGCCAGTGAATCCTCAATGGGCAGGACAAAGCAGGCCGCCAATTGCGCGCCTGGTTTTCCGGCATTTATCAGCGTTGGGGAATTCGGTAAAAACTCCAGATTCGCCATCAACTGATAATACGCTTTGGCTGCAGCCTGAGCGTCGGCCCCATACAGCGTTTCAGCCTGAGCAACATGTTTTGCCGCCCGCATAAACATTTCCGTCGGCGTTTCCCCGTCCAGCAAATAGCGGGCTTTGAGAATCGCCGAAGCTTCCGGTGAAAGCATAGAAAAAGCCTCCTTCATGCCCGGTCCGGCCCCGTGCAGTTGCCTTGCAGTATAGTGACAGTGTTAACCTACTGCTTAAGCTATTGGTTGTTCTTCCGGTCTCGGTTACGGGCGGCGCGATCCAGAATGGTTTTGCGCAAACGGATACTGTGCGGCGTTACTTCTACCAATTCATCCTTATTAATATACTCCAGCGCCTGCTCCAGACTGAGAATGCGCGGCGGAGTCAAACGGATCGAATCATCGGAGGCGCTGGACCGCATATTGGTCACATGCTTTTTCTTGCAGGGATTTACATCCATATCCAGTTCCCGGGCATTTTCCCCGACAATCATACCGGTATAGACAGCCTGACCCGGTACGACGAACATAACGCCGCGGTCCTGAACAGTATTGATGCCATAAGCCGTTGTTTCTCCATCCTCAAAGGCGATGAGCACCCCGCGGCTGCGGCCCGGAATCTCACCTTTAAACGGTACATAGCCATGAAAAATATGATGCATAATGCCATTGCCCTTGGTATTGGTCAGAAATTCGGATCTGAAACCGATCAACCCCCGGGCCGGAATGACAAATTCCATGCGCAGATAGCCGGCCAGTTCGGTCATATTGACCAATTCGGCTTTGCGGGTTCCCAGGGATTCCATCACCGCCCCCATGAATTCCTGCGGAACATCAATGGTTAAAGCCTCCATCGGCTCACAACGCTGACCGTTAATAGTTTTGTAAATAACCTCAGGCTTGCCGACCTGCAGTTCAAACCCTTCCCGTCGCATGGTCTCAATTAATATGGATAAATGCAGTTCACCCCGGCCTGACACTTTAAAGGTATCGGCATTGTCGGTTTCCTCAACCCTTAAGCTGACATTTGTTTCAACTTCCTTAAACAAACGGTCCCGTACATGCCTGGAAGTAACCAGAGTACCCTCACGGCCGGCAAACGGGCTGGTGTTGACGCCAAAAGTCATGGCCAGCGTCGGTTCGTCGATATTAATGGCGGGCAGCGCTTCAGGGTGCTCAGTGTCCGCAATGGTCTGACCGATACTGACATTATCCAGGCCGGTTACGGCAATAATATCACCCAGGCCGGCCTCTTTTACTTCTACCCGCTTTAAACCCTGATAACCGTAGAGCCGGCCGATTTTAGCCCTGGTTTCCAAATCGCCGTTTAATACCAGCACATTTTGTCCGTTAAAAACCCGGCCGCGAATAATCCGGCCGATCGCGATCCGGCCCACATAGTCATCGTAATCCAGCGTAGTCACCATAATTTGCAGCGGGCCATCCAAGTCGCCTTCCGGCGCTGGAATTTCTTTGATCAATAAATCAAACAAAGGTTTTAAATCCGTTGCTTCATCCGCCATGTTCAGCTTAGCGTACCCGTCACGGGCGGCGGCATACACCACCGGAAAATCCAGCTGGTCGTCATCGGCTTCCAGCTCAATAAACAGTTCCAGAACCTCATCTGCGACATCTTCCACCCGCTCGTCAGGCCGGTCTATTTTATTAATAACCACAATGGGTTTTAACTTTTGCTCCAAGGCTTTACGCAGCACGTATTTCGTCTGCGGCATCGGCCCCTCAAAAGCATCTACCAGCAGCAAAACGCCATCCACCATATTGAGCACCCGTTCCACTTCACCGCCAAAATCGGCGTGTCCCGGAGTGTCAACAATATTAATTTTGACATCGCCGTACATCACCGCCGTATTTTTTGATAAAATGGTTATCCCGCGCTCGCGCTCCAGGTCATTTGAGTCCATCACCCGTTCAGCTACCAGCTCATTGGCGCGGAATATACCGCTTTGCCTGAGCATTGCATCAACTAAGGTAGTCTTGCCGTGGTCAACATGAGCAATAATTGCTATATTTCGTAAATCGTCCCGTTTCATAAGCCCTCCTAAATAAATAAGAAAAAGGATGTCGTCGTTTTTACATACATCCTTTTTAGTGTACATATACAGACCACTATATTATACTACCGGCTGACTGTCAATTATAAACAACAGTTTTTTATAAATCTTTGACTAATTTTTTTAGGTATTTCAACACTTTTTCCATTCGAATGATTGCCTCGGACAATTTGCCGGGGTGTTCGGCCACTAGCTCGATCAACTGCCGGCGCTGCAGCTGGTAATCGGCCTCAGCCTGATTTAAATAGTCTTCCAGTTCTTTAACCTCCGGCACCAAAGCCGCCAGCTCCGTCTGCTCAATATGCCACTTACGGCCGGTAATAACCGCAACCTCGCCATAACGCGGAATATAGCTCGACAGCTCCAGCTGTTCCCGAATCAGCGCGGCTAACGGCTCAGCGGCCGTTGATTCGCCATGCACCAGAAATATATTGGCCGGCTTGGGCTCGGCAAAGTACTTTAACCATTCCAGCAGCTGGGCCTGGTCGGCATGCGCGGAAAAACCGTCCAGATTATAAATGGCTGCTTTTACGCCAATTTCCTCACCCATGATTTTTACCCGCTTAACGCCTTCAATTAAACGCCGCCCCAGACTCCCTTCCGCCTGATAGCCGACAAACAGCACACTGCTCTCCGGCCGCCAGAGATTATGCTTTAAATGATGCAAAATCCGCCCGGCGTCAGCCATCCCGCTGGCCGATATAATAATTGCCGGAGTATCCAGATAATTCAGCGCCTTTGATTCTTCCGCCGTTTTGGTAAATTTCAGCTGCGGCAGCTTCAAAGGATTTTGTTGATACTGCAGGATCATTGCATAAGCCTCACTGTCATACTCCTGGGTATTATGCAGGAATATATCAGTGGCCGAAATGGCCAGCGGGCTGTCAATAATCACTGGGATATCAGGGATTTTTCCGGCTTTCAGCAAGCTGTGCAAATGGTAAAGCAAAGCCTGGGTGCGTCCTACGGCAAAAGACGGAATAATAATATTGCCGCCCCGGTCTACCGTGGCATTGATAATTTCAGCCAGTTTTTCCTCTTTGTCATATTGCTCATGGGTCCGGTTGCCATAGGTAGCCTCAGTAATAATATAATCGGCCCTGGAAATAAACGTCGGGTCTCTGAGGATCGGCTGATCGGGCTGGCCCAAATCACCGGAAAACAACAGTTTAACTGTTTCGGCTCCTTCGGTGACGTTAAGCTCAACGATGGAAGAACCCAGGATATGGCCGGCGTCATGAAAAACGACGCGTATTTCGTCAGCCAGATCCAGCTGCTGATCATACGCAACAGGTGAAAACTGCTGCAGGCTAGCGAAGGCCTCCGCAACCGTGTATAATGGTTCAACAGCCTTTTTCCCGGCCCGCCGCCCCTTACGGTTGGCGATTTCGGCATCAAACTCCTGGATATGCGCGCTGTCGGGCAGCATAATATTACATAGCTCCGCCGTAACTTTAGTCGCATAAATAGGTCCTTTAAAGCCCTGCTTGCATAATTTAGGCAGCAAGCCGCTATGATCGATATGGGCATGCGTGAGTAAAACGCAGTCCAGCGAGGCCGGGTCAAAGGAAAAATCGCGGTAATTCAAAGCCCGCACCGGCTTAGAACCCTGAAACATGCCGCAATCCACCAGTATTTTGTGTGCCCCGGTCTCCAGTAAAAAGGATGAGCCGGTGACCATTCTGGCCGCTCCGAGAAAACTTAACCTCATAGCTAGCCCTCCCTGTTATTCTTTGACAGTTTATGTGGATATATTCCACAATTTGCAGCCATTTACCTGCACAAACAAGGGGACCGCCCCCTTGTTTGTTTCATTCAGGAAAATTGAAGAGATGTCTTCGTCCTGCTTTGCACAAAGACATCCCCTTGGCCTGTCACTATTGCTCCCCCAGGGTCCGCACTTCCGGATACAGCATAACGCCATGCTGGCGATAAACCCGCCGCTGCACTTCTTTAATCAGATTCAGCACATCTTTAGCGGTCGCGCCGCCGGCGTTAATAATAAAGCCGGCATGCTTGGGAGAAACCTGAGCGCCGCCGATGGTCAAGCCCTTTAAACCGGTCTGTTCAATTAACGTTCCGGCAAAGTGTCCGGGCGGGCGCTTAAAGGTACTGCCTGCACTGGGCACTTCCAACGGCTGTTTGATCTCGCGCTTAGTCGTGTAATCGCCCATCCTGCTTCTGATTAAATTCTGCTCGCCATTTTGAAACATCAGTTCAACTTCACAGATGGTACAGTGGTTTTCTTGAAAAACGCTGTGCCGGTAAGAAAACTTAAGCTCCGGTTTTGTAAACCGTTTTACCGCGCCATCCGGGCAAACGGCGGTCACCGCCGTCACGATATGGCTCATCTCGCCTTCATAGGCTCCGGCATTCATAAAAACAGCCCCGCCAATACTACCGGGAATGCCAATAGCAAATTCCATGCCGGACAGTCCCTGCTCGGCGGCATACCGCGATACATCCCGCAGCAGGGCGCCGGCGCCGGCTGCGACCCGGTTGCCGGCATGGCTTAAGCGGGACATTTGTTCGCCGAATTTTAAAACCAGTCCGCGAATGCCGTTATCGAGCACCAAAACATTAGAGCCGTTGCCCAGTACGGTAACCGGTATGTCATACAGTTTCGCCAGTTTAAATACCGCAGTTACTTCAGCTGTCGTTTCCGGCAGTACAAAGTAATCCGCCGGCCCGCCAATGCAAAACGTGGTATGATTGGCTAACGGTTCATCCAACAGCAATCGTTCCGGGGGAATTACCTGTTCAATTTTTGTTAAAAACTCGCTATTTTTTCGCAAAAATTTCATTCCTTTGGTGAAAATGTCACCATATATTTTAAAAACTGCCTGCATTTCACCAATTATCCTATGCCGCTGGTGCAAATTTAATACTAAAAGTATGGAGCCCGACCGCCGCGTGGTTAAGCCCTGCCGCCCCGCAGCGACCAATAGAAATCCTGCATGGTTTTGGCGTCAAGCGCCTGCGTGCCGGCGGACTCACAAATCACCCGCGGTGTATAGCCCTGTTCGGCGCAAACCTCCATCAGCGGTTCATACGGCGGGCCGTACACATCGGCAAAAGTCCAGTGCCGGCGCTCACCGGCCTTAGTAAATTCAATTTTGCTAAAATGGATATGCAAATTCCCGGCAACGTCCGCGCCCAGTTCCTCGCCCACCTGTTCAAAGACTGCGGCAAATTCGGCGCGGCTGGTATAAGCCCCGCCGGTTACGGCATGTAAATGGCCAAAATCGATTGCCGGTATCACCCATTTAGACAGCTTGCATATAGCCAGAACCTCGGCTAGATTGCCCAGCTGATTTTGTTTGCCCATTGTTTCCGGCAGCAAATAAATACCGGTAAGGCCGCGCTTTTCAGCCAGCTCCAAAATAGCGGCAAATGCCCGCTGGGCCCTTGCCATCGCTGCTTTGCGCTCCTGTTTGCCGGGACCGCCGATATGAAAGACAATCCGGTCAGCGCCCATCCAGCTGGCAGCCGTTAACGCCTTCAAAAAATGATTTTGTGTATTGGCGGCAATTTTTTCATCCTCAGTAGCCAGACTGATAAAGTAAGGCGCATGAATACTTAAGCTTATGCCGTATTGCGCTGCTTTAAGACCAATGGCCCGGGCCGTTTCTTCCCGGACATGAACCCCGCGGCTGCATTGATACTCATAGGCGGACAAGTTTAAATCCGCCAGCCAGGCCGGCATCTCAACCGATGCCTTTTTGCCGCTTTCATAGAAAGCTTCCGGATTGCCAGCCGGACCAAATATTGCCGACATTAACCAAATCACCAACTTCTATTACAATAATTTATCTTAAATCAGGAAAGCCAACCTGCCGGAGCGCCTCATACACCACAATGGCCGCCGCATTGGACAGGTTCAGCGATCTGGCGTCATCCAGCATGGGAATGCGCACGCAATTTGCCCGGTTACTATCCAGAATTTCCGCCGGCAGTCCGGCAGTTTCCTTGCCAAATACCAACAGATCATCAGCAGTATACTGCACAGAAGTATAAGGCTGCCTGGTTTTTGTGGTGTTAAAATAAAAATTACGCCCGGCATATTGGGCGGCAACTTCCGAAAAGCTTTCATAATAATGGATGGTTACCAAATGCCAGTAATCCAGACCGGCCCGTTTAAGATACCGGTCATCCACGGAAAAGCCCAGTGGTTTGACCAAATGCAGCTCACAACCGGTAGCCGCGCACAATCTGGCTATATTCCCCGTATTCCCCGGTATCTCCGGTTCAACTAAAACAATATGCATCAAATCACTCCAGTATAAA
>NZ_FNHB01000003.1:0-168621 GCF_900104455.1 Dendrosporobacter quercicolus | reverse complement strand
ACGGAAAAGACGGAATATGTAAATTGAAATTCCGGCGCAAGGCCATTGCGCTTCGTAACCCTCCGTGTACTCTGTGCCCTCTGTGGTTAACCGTTCCGTTCCTCCGCCCATTTACAGCATTCCCCGGATAGGCCGGATCATTTCATTTTATTTAATAATTTTAACGCTGAACGCAGCAGGACCTCCATACCAATGGGCAGGGCCGTCTCATCAATGTCGAATTTGGGATGATGCTGTGGATAGATAATATTTTTCGCGGCATTGCCGGAGCCGACAAAAATCATCATGCCGGGTATTTTCTGCAAATAGCAGGAAAAGTCTTCGCCGGCCATGACCGGTTTTATCGTAATGATATGATCGGCAGGCAGCAGTTCCCCGGCCGCCTCAACCACGGTTTTGACAATTTCCGGGGAATTGACCAGCGGAGGGAAACCAAGTTTCTTCTCCACGGTGCAGCTCGCCCCGGACGCCTGGCTTATCCCCCGGGCAATCGCTTCAATCCGTTCGAAAATCTGCAGCCGCAGGGCATGATCAAAAGACCGCACCGTTCCCTTCAGAACAGCGATGTCCGGAATAACATTAAAGGCCTCGCCGGCTTTGAACGACCCCAGCGATACGACAGCATTCTCCAGAGGATCAATATTCCTGCCGACAATGGTATGCAGGCCCATGACAATCTGCGCCCCGGTCAGAATGGGGTCAATTGTTTGCTGAGGCATTGAACCATGGCCGCCTTTTCCCTGGACGGTGATGGTAAACGCATCGGGTGCAGCCATCAACCGGTCATAGGATATGCCAATCGTTCCGGCGGCCAGCGTTTGCCATAAGTGGGCGCTGATAATGGCCGCAACGCCCTTCAGGGCGCCGGCCTCAATCAGCGGCTGTGCACCGCCGGGAAACTCCTCTTCACTGGGCTGGAACAGCAGCCTCACCGTACCGGCAAGCTGCTCTTGCATTTCCGCCAGGACTTTGGCCACACCAAGGAGCATGGCCACATGCCCGTCATGACCGCAGGCATGGCAAACTCCGTGATTGACTGACTGATAGGTCTGCCCGCATTCATCCTGCAGTCTTAATGCATCCATATCCGCCCGAATGGCAATAACCGGGCCGGCCGCCGGGCCGGCAATATCGGCAATGACGCCGGTATCAGCCGCCGGTTTGGCTTCAATGCCCAATGCCCTAAGCTCAGTCAGCACTCTTTTTTGCGTATTGTATTCCTGTCCGCTTAATTCAGGATAAGTATGAAAATACCGGCGCAATGCAACAACCGCCGCGGTGTGTTTTTTGATTAAAACTCCAATATCCGGCATACTGCCAATCGCCTCCAGCCTCAAACTATTTTAGAACAGCCCCGGTACTGGCTGAAGTAACCATCCTGGCATAACGGGCCAGGTAACCTTTGGTTACTTTAGGCTCCGGCCGCCGCCATACTGCCCGGCGCTGGTCCAGTTCAGCTTCACTTACCAGCAAATCCAGCTTCCGTCCGGGAATGTCAAGCGCAATGATATCGCCTTCTTTAACCAGGGCAATCGTACCGCCCTCCATTGCCTCAGGCGAAACATGGCCGATACAGGCCCCGCGCGTTGCGCCGCTGAATCTGCCGTCAGTCAGCAGAGCCACTTTAAGACCCATACCCGCAATTACGGCAGTCGGGTTGAGCATTTCCCGCATCCCCGGCCCGCCTTTCGGCCCCTCATAACGGATGACGATGACATCGCCATCAATAATTTTTTTGGCCAGAATAGCGTCAATTGCCTGTTCCTCCGAATCAAACACCCGGGCCGGGCCTTTAAATGCCAGCATATCCTCCGCCACGGCGCTCTCTTTGACAACAGCGCCGTCAACGGCCAGATTGCCGCGCAGGATCGCAATACCGCCGCGGCTGCGATAAGGAGTGTCCACCGTCTTTATGACGTTATGGTCAGTACGGCCGGCCTGCTCTATCCGACCGCCAATCGTGCCGTCAACCGTCAGCGCGTCCGTATGAATCAAGCCGCGCCCGGCCAGTTCTTTCATCACCGCCGAAATCCCGCCTGCCTCATTCAAATCCTGAATATGATGCGTCCCTCCCGGACTGAGTTTGGTAATATAAGGAGTAGCGGCGCTGATACTGTCAAATAAACTTAACGGCAGCTCCAAATCAGCCTCATGGGCAATGGCGGTTAAGTGCAGGACGGTATTGGACGAACCGCCAATCCCCATATCAACGGTAATGGCGTTTTCAAATGCTTTCATTGTCATAATATCACGTGGTTTGATGTCCCTGGCAATTAGATCCATGATCACCGTACCGGCCTGTTTGGCCAGCATTCGCCGGGCGCCGAACTGAGCCGCAGGAATTGTGCCATTGCCGGCAAGGCCCATCCCCAAGGCCTCGGCAAGGCAGTTCATGGTGTTGGCTGTAAACAGACCCGCGCATGATCCACAGCCCGGACAGGCCGATTTTTCCATGGAATCCAGTTCCTGGGCGCTTATTTTACCAGCTTCGAATAAACCCGCCGCTTCAAACATACTGCTTACACTTACGTCTTTGCCCTGATGACGGCCGGCCATCATCGGACCGCCGCTCACTACAACACAGGGAATATTAAGACGCGCGGCAGCCATCAGCATCCCTGGCACAATTTTATCACAGTTGGGAACAAGGATCAGCCCGTCGAAGGCATGTCCGGTAGCGACTGCCTCAATCGAATCAGCAATCAGTTCCCGGCTGGCCAAAGGAAATTTCATTCCTTCATGCCCCATGGCAATACCATCGCAAATACCGATCGCCGGAAATTCGACCGGCGTGCCGCCGGCAGACGCAACGCCCATTTTGACGGCGTCAGCGATTGTTCTAAGATGAATGTGGCCGGGAATGATTTCATTGAAAGCATTGACAACCCCAATCAAGGGTTTTTGCAAATCCTGCGGCGTATACCCCATCGCATAAAACAAAGCCCGGTGTGCGGCTCTGGTTGATCCTTTTTTTACAATATCGCTCCTCATACTGCTCCCCCGCTTCTCTTATTTCGCATTCTGCTATCTTCCAGCACTTTGATGAGTGATGTCAGTACCTGATTCACAGGTACGGCGATTTTATCCTTTAGCCCTTCCGCAACGACAGCCCCGTTGATATGGTCGATTTCAGTACGGGAGCCGCGTTCCAGATCCTGCAGCATTGAGGATTTATTTGTATAAGTATCCTGTGCAACTTTAACGGCCAATTGGACTGGTTCCGTTAATAACGCAATATTTTTGTGAGCGGCCACTGCCGCTAATTCGCTGATTGCCATTTGCATCAACTGTCTTGTCCCGGAATGAGCTAAAAGCTCGCCATTGGTCAGGGACGTAATGGCCGAAAGTGCATTGATACCAACATTGACGGCTAATTTGGTCCAGATTAAGCCCCGGACATTGTCAGTGACCTGAACGCTGACTCCCGCCTGATGAAACAGTCCGGCCAGCCTGGTTATTCTTCCGGAAAAAGTGCCGTCAAGCTCGCCAAGCGTTACCTCCCCCGCATTGCTTACCTTAATCGAACCCGGCGCCGGCAGCAAACAGCCATAGGAGGTTGTACCGGCAACTACCTTTGCGCTGCCGGCAATCGCGCGAATCGCTTCAATATTGCCCAAGCCGTTTTGCAGGGTCAATATCGTCGTGTCCGGCCCAATCAGTTTCAGGCAGTCAAGCAGCGCCTGCCTGGTATCATAAGCCTTAACAAACAGGATAATCAAATCAGCCGGTCTGTCCGGAACAATTTGGGTTACAGCCTTGATTTGGACGGTAGTTTCCGGATGAACGCCCACCACGTGAAGCCCATGCTGCTGGATGGCCTGCACATGGTCGGATCGTTTATCGACCAACAGTATATCCGCATCACTGCGGGACAGCAAAGCGCCAAACAGGCTGCCCATTGCACCGGCCCCGATAATCACTATGTTCATACCGGCATTCACTTGAGCCGCCAAACTAGTATAACCGGCCAAGCGGTTCCTGATTTAGACCAAAAGACTGCTCAGGCCCCGGAAAGCTTCCGTCGGCAACTTCCCGGGCATAGGTGGTGAGCGCATTCGCAATAGGGTCGTTTAACTGCGCATATTGCTTAACAAATTTGGGGGTAAACTTATCGTACAGGCCCAATAAATCCTGAAGTACCAGCACCTGGGCATCACAGGCCGGCCCGGCGCCGATTCCGATCGTCGGAATGGCTACTTTCCCGGTGATCAGCTCGGCAATGGGCGCTACCACGCATTCCAGAACAAGGGCAAACACACCGGCCTGTTCCAGGTGAAGCGCATCCTCGACCAATCGCCTGGCAATCTCGGCATCTTTTCCCTGAACCTTAAATCCGCCTAGCTGGGCTGCCGTCTGCGGCGTCAGCCCGATATGACCAATGACCGGAATACCGCCCTTTACCATTTCACTGACGATTTCCAGTACATTCGAACCGCCTTCAATTTTAATGGCATCTGCGCCGCCTTGCTGGATAATGCGATTGGCATTGCGGATCGCTTCGCCCACACTGACGTTATACGAGCCAAAGGGCATATCGCCGACAACGAAGGTATGCCGTGCTCCCCGCACCACCGGCTTGATATGATGCAGCATGTCTTCCATTGTAACGGAAACTGTACTATCGTAACCAAGCATGACCATCCCCAGCGAGTCTCCTACTAGAATCATTTCAACCGGAGTCTTATCCACAATCCTGGCAAACGTATAGTCATATGCTGTTACCATGCTGAACCTTTGACCTTGCGCTTTCATTTCTTTAAATTGAGGAATGGTCAACTTTTTCTTCATAAAATAGCCGCCTCCTGTAACTGCTGATCCAGACGATTTAATTATAGTTTACACTACAATTATTTGGTTTATTATTCAATAGTGATCGGCAAATTCCTGCCAGCCTTTGACAAGCGCTGAACCACCGCTCTCCCTGAAATGCCGTTTTTCTCTGTCAGAGTGCTTTCCGCCTCGTTTTTTATAGTAAAAAAACAACTTTTATTTCAATATTACGCAATCCTGACCCAAAAAGTTGTATAATAATAATATCTGACGGCAAGTGAGCATATTGCCCATTTCCCGGAGGATCCAGAGTACTGGAAAAACGAATATAAATGAAATCTGCAGCAAGGGTTAACAGCCTGCGCACGGGAGGAAATACCGGAATAATTGATTCCTTTCTTTGCTGCGGCCAAGAAAGGATTTTTTATAGGGAGGCCTGAGCATGTCCAAACGAATTGGCGTAGTTGGCATTATCATTGACAACCCCAAACAAAATTCGGGTAACGTGAATAGAATCATCAGCAGCTATAGTCAATTGGTCATCGGCCGGATGGGTATCCCTAAACCGGAAGAACAGGTTGGTATGATTGCTCTGATCATTGAAGGCAGTACCGATCAGGTCGGCGCTCTGACCGGTAAGCTGGGCAATCTCCCGGGCGTCACTGTAAAATCAGCCCTCACCAGCAAAAATCTCAATAGGGGGAACCAGACCAATGATGAACAACGCTGAACGTACATCCGACGATTTTATTAACGATGGCCTCATTGAAACACTATTAACCGCCGCCCAAACCAAAGCCGGGGATTCCGGTTATGTGCGCGCCATAATTGCCAAAGCCAAGGATTACCACGGGTTGTCGGCGGCAGAGGTCGCCGTTTTGCTAAAAGTAACCGATACAGCCCTGCTGACCGAATTATTTACGGCCGCTGCGCAGGTAAAGCAAGCCATCTATGGCGCCCGCATCGTCCTGTTTGCCCCGCTGTACATCTCCAGTCACTGTATTAACAACTGTGCGTATTGCGGTTACCGCACCGACAATAACGAACAGTTGCGCCGTCGTCTGTCGCTGGCCGACATCAGGCGGGAGGTCGAAATTTTACAGTCGCTGGGACATAAACGCCTGGCTCTTGAAGCAGGGGAGGACCCGCTGAACTGTCCGGTTGATTATGTCATTGACGCTATCCGGGAAATATACAGCATTAAAAATAAGAACGGCAGCATTCGCCGGGTTAATGTGAATGTGGCGGCAACCACCATTGACGAATACCGCAAACTACAGGCAGCCGGAATCGGCACATACATTCTGTTTCAAGAAACTTACCACCGCCCCACCTATGCAGTGATGCACCCCACCGGCCCCAAACGCGATTATAACTGGCACACCACGGCCATGGACCGGGCAATGCAAGCCGGCATTGATGATGTCGGCATTGGCGTGCTCTACGGCCTCTATGACTATCAGTATGAAACGGTAGCCATGTTCCTGCATGCCGAGCATCTGGAAAAAACCTTCGGCGTCGGCCCTCATACCATCTCCGTGCCAAGGCTGCGTCCGGCTTCCAGCGTTACACTGGAAGAATTCCCTCATCTTGTCAGTGATGAGCAATTTGAAAAACTGGTCGCAATCATCCGGCTGGCCGTCCCTTACACCGGCATGATCCTTTCCACCCGCGAAGCCCCCGGCCTCCGCGATAAGCTCATTGACTATGGCATCTCGCAAATAAGCGCCGGCTCCTGTACCGGGGTTGGCGGCTACCAGCATGTCTATCAAAACCATGACCAGGCCAGCGGCATGCAGTTTGAAACAGGCGATCTGCGCTCTCCCAACGAAATTATCCGAATGCTGTGCGATAAAGGCTTTATCCCCAGCTACTGCACGGCCTGCTACCGGCAGGGCCGGACTGGAGACAGGTTCATGAGTCTGGCCAAGTCCGGCGAGATCCAGAATGTCTGCCTGCCTAACGCTTTACTGACCTTTAAGGAGTACCTTATTGACTATGCCGACGACATCACCAGACAGGCCGGGGAAAGCCTGATCACCGCCAGCCTGACCGATATTTCCCAGCCTGCCGTCCGCCGGACAACCATCGAACGCCTCCGGCAAATAACGGAGGGAAAACGCGATTTATATTTTTAATGTGGAGAACGAAAGGCTGCCGTACCAGCGATAAGAAAATCGCCTGGCGGCAGCCTTTTTATTTACTTAACCTAACCTTAACTTCCTGTTAACAAAAATCGGTCAAAAACAAGCTACAATGAATTCAACTCGGCAACAGAGACTACATAGGAGGAAAATGAATGAAAAAAATGAAGAAGCTGCTTGCTTTATTTTGCCTTGGAGCGCTGACAGCCGCGGCCCTGGGCTGTGGCAGTTCGGCAGTCACATCGGAAAATAGCAGTGGAAAAACAGTCATTGAATACTGGCATGTCAACGCCGAAAGCTTTGGCGGTCCCACGGTTAAACAACTGGTGGAACAATTTAATAAAAATAATCCGGACATTGAAGTAGTGGAAAAGTATAATCCTGATATGTATAAAGGCCTTACCCAAAACCTGCAGGCCGCCATCGCCGCCGGAAAATATCCCGATGTTGTGCAGATGGGTTACAGTTACCTGAACTATGCAGGCGAAAATTTAGCCTACAGCAAACTAAACGACATCATTGCCGCCCATTCGCCGGAAGACAGGAATTACTTTAACGATCATTTTTTGCCCAATATCCTGTCGCTGGCCATGACCGACGATGGCAAACAGATCGGCGTTCCCTATTCGGTCAGTGTGCCTGTGCTCTACTACAATCCTGAGATTTTTAAACAGGCGGGTTTAGATCCCGGCCAACCGCCGCGCACCTGGCAGGAAGTAGCCGCTTATGCCAAAACCATAAAAGACAAGACAGGCTATACCGGTTTCTTTATGCAGGAATACGCCGATAACTGGGCCCAGCAAGCCTTGATTGAGTCCAATGGCGGGCAAATGCTGACAAAAAAAGACGGCCGTACGGTCGCAGCCTTTGATTCAGCCCAGGCAAGTGAGGCTTACCAGCTCTTAGCCGGCATGGTCGCGGCGGGAACCGGCCTCCATGCCACCAATGAAGAAGGGTTTCAGGCTTTTCTGAGCGGCAGGCTCGGCATGGTTTGCACAACCATCGGCAAACGGGATAACTTTGAAAAAAGCGCCAAATTCCCGGTAATGGCAACTGAATTTCCTATATTTGAGGGGAAAAATCGCAAGGTACCGGCAGGCGGTAACTTTCTCATGATATTCTCACGGGATGAAGCCAAACAGAAAGCGGCCTGGCGGTTTGTAAAATATCTTGAATCGCCCGAGGCGCTGGCGCTCTGGACCAAAGGGACAGGTTATCTGCCGCCCCGTAAAGACGTCATTGACCATCCGCAGGGTCTGAAAGAGTTTATTGCCCAGAATAAAAATATGCAGGCAGCCATGTCTCAAATGCCGGATGTTGTGAAATGGGCCAGTTTTCCCGGCGCCAACGGACTACAGGCCGAACAGGCGTTGATTGATGTCCGCGATGTCATTCTCAGCGGTAAACAAACTGCCGCCGATGCGTTGCGGCAGGCAGCGGCTAAAGTAAACTCCCTGCTGTAAATACGCATTCAGCCAATGCTGCAATTTGCCTCAGGGCGGTTGCAGCAATTCCTTATCACCGTTTAGAAAGGAAACATCCATGAAACATAACCTCTGGCGACCTTGCTTGCTATTGGCTCCCGCTGCCGTAATCTTTCTCTTGTTTGCCTACTGGCCGTTATTACAGAATGTATGGCTGAGCTTTCATACCTGGAATATGGTCAGTCCTGTCATAAAATTTGCCGGTCTGCAAAATTACCTGGCCTTATTAGCCGGCGATGAACTCGCAAAAGTTCTGACAAACACCCTGCTTTATATTGCTGTCCTGCTGACGCTTAATTTCCTGCTGCCTTACTTATTTGCCTTTGTGATGGCCCACTGCATCCGCTCCTGCAGTTTTTTTTACCGTTCGGCGCTGTTTATTCCCAGTACGGTTTCCCTTGCCGTCGCCAGCATTCTTTTCCTCTGGTTCTTTAATCCTCTGGCCGGCCCGCTCAGTCTTATCCTGTCCGGCTTCGGACTGGAATCGCCCCGCTGGTTTAAGGAAAACGGCTTAGTCATCATCGCAATTGGCATTGTGATCGGCTGGAAAGTGTTCGGCTACAACCTCATTATATTGCTGGCGGCAATGAATGAGGTTCCCAGGGAGCTGATCGAATCCGCCCGGCTTGACAATGCCTCCCCCTGGCAAATCTTCCGGCGCATTATTCTGCCGCTGACCTCGCCTACAGCCCTTTATGTCTTTGTCATTACCATTGTGTTCGGGTTGCAGTACGTGCTGGTTCCGGTAAACATGCTTACCCAGGGCGGGCCTGATCAGGGCAGCACCAATCTGGTATATATCATTTACCAGTATGGCTTTGTATTCTTCCAGACAGGCAGAGCTGCCGCCCTTTCCGTCCTGACAATGGCGCTTTACGCCGCCTTTCTGCTGGTTAAAAGCAAATATCTTGATCAAAAGGTGCACTATGAAAACTAACAGCAATCCCCAGTGGCGCTGGCATATGATGCTTTGGGCCGCCATACTGCTACAGCTTTGGCCGCTCATTTTCATGTTCAGCGCTTCGTTTAAGCCAATGGACCAGATCTTTCAGGCTTCCCTGAATCCGCTTCCCTATCCGCCCACGCTGGAAAACTATTCCTATGTTCTGGCCTCCTTTCCGCTTGTCCAGTTTACCCTGAATACCTTTCTGATTGCAGCGGGCGTCACACTGGGCAAGCTAGTCACCAGCATTCTGGCCGCCTTTGCCTTTGTTTATTATGAATTTCCCCACAAAGAAAAAATCTTTCATGCAATTCTGCTGACGTTTTTCATTCCAATTACGGTTGTCAGCATACCGAATTATTTGCTGATTGCCAAATTAGGCTTGTTAAACACGCCCTGGGGCGTCATCCTGCCGCAGTTGGGCGACGGCATGGGTGTTTTTCTAATGCGGCAGGCAATGCGCAATATTCCTAAAGCCTTATTCGAAGCCGGCAGGCTGGATCAGGCCGGGGGACGGATCCTATTAACACGCCTGGTACTGCCGTTAATCAGGCCGTCCATAGCCGCCATCGGAATTTTCTTTTTTATTAACTCCTGGAATGAATACTTCTGGCCGCTTTTGGTATTACAGGATAAAGGGGCTTATACCCTGCCGCTGGCTTTACAAATGTTCATCAGCGCTGAAGGCGGCAGTCAGTGGGGTGTGGCAATGGCCGTTTCCGTACTGACCTCGCTGCCGCCCCTGCTTCTGTATATGGTATTTCAGCGCTTTATTATCGGTACGTTTATGCAATCCGGAGTGAAAGGATGATGGGAATGAACAAAATCACATTTCAACACGTTTGCAAAGCTTATGGTGAAAATACCGTTGTCAAGAATTTAAATTTTACGATTGATGAAGGTGAACGCCTGATTTTGCTTGGGCCTTCAGGCTGCGGGAAAACCACGATTCTCAGAATGGTGGCAGGCTTTGAGTCCATTACCTCCGGCGCCCTGCTAATGGGCGGACAAAAGGTAAATCAGCTTGAGCCCGGAGCGAGAAATGTTGCTATGGTATTTCAGAACTATGCGCTGTATCCCCATATGACGGTATGGGAAAATATTACCTTTGGCCTTAGTATCCAAAAGGTTGACAAGGCTGAAATAAAAACCAGAGCGGATCAGGCGCTTTCTATCCTGAACTTATCAGGGTATGAACAGCGTAAACCGCATGAGCTTTCAGGCGGACAAAAGCAGCGGGTGGCGCTGGCCCGGGCCTGGGTAAAGCAGGCGCCCTATTTTCTACTGGACGAGCCACTGTCTAATCTGGATGCTCAGTTGCGCCTTCAGGCCCGGACCGAATTAGTCAAAATTCACCGCCTGTACCGGCCAACCATGATTTATGTTACCCACGACCAGGTTGAAGCCATGACCGTAGGCCACCGGATTGCGATTATGAACCAGGGAAGCCTGCAGCAATTGGACAGCCCGGGTGATATTTATCAGCATCCCGCCAATACCTTTGTCGCCTCCTTTATTGGTTCGCCGCCAATGAATTTATTGCCTGGGCAATTCCGCGAAGGAGCATTGTGGTTTGGCGATCAACGGCTCTGCCCTCCTGCCGGCTGGAAAACGCTGCTGGCCAGGCATCCCGGGCTTTATCTCGGCATCCGGCCCGAACAGTGCTATTTGAGTGACGCCCCCCTGCTTCCGGGACAAGTGGAATTCAAGGAACATCTTGGCGCTCAGCTGTGCATTCATCTGCGCCTAACCCACAATAACCAGCGCGTGCTGTGCCTGCTCCCGGCTGATCAGCCGTTGCCCGAAGGCATCAAAGGAATATCTTTTTCCTGGCGCCGGATCAGCTGCTTTGCCGACGAAACCGGCCTGAATATCGGTTATCCCGACCAGATAAATCAAACTGCGCCTGCCAAACCGGCGTAAATATTTTGCGGAGGCGGATATGAAACTTTCTATCAGCAATTTATCCTTTACCGGATTTGATTATGCGCTAATGAAACAACTGCCGGACAATCTCGGCCTGGAACTGTTTTGGGAATTTGGCAATCCATTCTACTGGGAACAAGTGATGCGCCACTTAACGGATAACCGCCCGTTGCTGGAGTTAAGTGTACACGGTCCGTCGGTCGGCGTCAATCTGGCCAGCCGGAGCGATACCCATTACCTGTCCTTGTACCGGCAGGCGTTTCAGTTTGCCGGCAAATGGCAGGCCCGCTTCCTGGTCGCGCATACCAACGAAGCCTTCGGGGGATCGCCTGAAGAAGCCCGCCGTCTGGTACGAAGCCGCCTCGCCGAACTTGTCCTGATCTCCCGGAAGGAGAAAATCCCGCTGTTAATTGAAAATGTCGGAGTAAAAAGACAAAACACGCTGCTGTTTGATTGGCCGGATTATCTTGACCTGCTGGCGGCATTGCCGCAGGCCGGAGCGATCATTGACACCGGGCATGCTTTGTTAAACAACTGGGATCTGCCTGCCGTCATCCGGCAGCTTGGCGGACGGATAAAAGCTTACCATCTGCATGACAATCACGGCCTGTATGACGAGCACCTTCCCGCCGGTGAGGGCCAGTTGGACTGGAAAGCGCTGTTTTCCGCAATTCAGGCCTTCTCCCCGGATGCGACGCTGGTCCTGGAATATGCAAACACAACTCTGGAAGCATTGCTTGCCAATATGCACAGCGCTGTTTTCCGCAATGTCACACCAAACCGGTGTTAATACTTAACCTGCCTAATAATAATGCGCATGGTCAAAAAACGACCATGCGCATTATTATTAGGCAGGTTACATAAACAGTTGTTTAAATTTAGGCAGTTGCTTAATCTTGTCCAGCTTCGGCTCATCTTTGAAAGAATACAGGTAATCTTTATTATATCGAACCGCTAAAACCAGTTGATCGCAAGCGGCGTCATAATCTCCCGTCATAATCATTGACAGGCCCTTTTCATAATAAGCCTGAGCAAACTCCGGATTTTGTCCAATCGCCTGATCGAACAATTCGATGGCTTTGCCATATTCCCGCATAGTTGTATACACGCCGCCCAGGGAGACCAAAAGCTGAACATTGCCAGGCTCCTGTTCAATCCGCTTCTGATATTCACCAATCGCTCCGGCATAATCATTGGACTTCAGATAAGCGGAAACAAGATAATTCCAGCCATCCTGATCATCAGGAACTAACGCCAGGTGCTTCGACAGCCAGACAACCGCCTGCTGGTAATTGGCTTGGCGGTAATATGCCAGGCCTTTGCCGAATGCGGCGTTTTCGCTGCCGGCATTGAGCTTTAGGGCCAAATCGTAATACTTCAGCGCATTGGCATAATTGTTAAGCGCCAATTCAATATTCGCTTTATTCACATACTGTATATCCGTATTCTGACCAATGAGCAAAGCCCTGTCAATATAAGCATTGGCGATGCGCTGCAGGCTCAGATTATGATAGGCCCAGGCTAAATGATTAAGCGCGGCAGCATGCGCGGGATCTTCTTCGACAACTTTGGTCAAGGCCAGCAGGGCTTCTTCATTTCTTCCCAGGCGCAACAATAAATAACCCTGTTCATTTAATGCATCGAGGTCGTCAGGATACTCCTCCAGAATATGATTGACCGCTTGCAGCGCCTCTCCATACTGCTTATTTTGCGACAGCCGGCTGACTTCACTTAAATCCGGCTTAGTCTCAAAGATGGACCAAACGACCGCCACAATAATAATCAAAATATACATGAACCATAATCGCGGTTTAACATGAAATCGCATTGCGTACCTCCCTATTGCAATTGATATAATAGTCCGCCATAACAGGCTGTTTGACTGTAAACGGCGAATACAGAGCGCTATCGAAATACTTATTCGTTCAATATTCTTTGCATTGCCGCCGTAATCCTGCCGGAAATTCATCAAACTCCCGCCGGCCCCGGCTTTGCTGCTGTTAGTATATTCCTCAGCATAAAAAAGGCAGCCTGATTGGCCCGCTCCGTCCGGCATCTTCCGCGCCCGACACCATGCCCAAATAGCTTTTTTTAAACTGTGGACCACATCATATCCGCAAATCATTTGGCTTGTAACCGGCGAGTCTCTTGCGGGCCTCCTGTTGATTTTTGCCCACCAAAAAGAAGCCGGCAGATTCTCTCATCTGCCGGCCTCTCGCCGAATGCCTGCCGCCTGGACCTGGCAAGAACGCCAGTGATACAAATGAAACCGCGGACGTTAAAAGCGGCAAGCCAGCAGCAACTTACGCTGTTGATCTTCATACTCGGCTTTCCAATAATGCGGATCGTTGATTGTTCGGAAAACAATTCCGTCAATGTTACGCCGAACGGCTGTGACAAAGGGTTTTTCCAGCAAAATCATCACTATACCAGGCGCCCCGCTGAATCCGCCATTCCCCGGCAGCTTCGGGCTTAACGCAGTCACATAGACTATTAAAAAAAGAAACCGGCAATCACGCCCAGCGCCCATATAAAAATATAAATGACGAACCAATGCTCCAAATTATAAGACATAAGTTGATGGCGGCCATTCATGGGAATAAGGGTCTTATATTTTCCTGTGCTTTGACCAAGCAGGAATTTTCCTGGCCTACTGTCCTGCTTCCACTGTTTTCTTTCATTTTTATTTAACCAGATTCCGGTCACATAACATAGTAAGCCGGCAATTAGACACGCAACTAATCCCAGGCCTGTTAAATGTTTTTGAAAATAGGCAGGATCTCCTGTGACCGTACGGGCCAGCAGCTGTATTCCTGTTAAACCAATAAAGCCATATACCAGACCTAGAAACCCCCAGCCTCTAAAAGAAACCATTCCACCCTCCCAGTATTCAATATTAGGTAAACCCAGCAGTTTAAAATAAGGATCTTCTATCAGTCGCAACTCCAGATCGCCTCCTTGAGGCAAGGGTTCCAAGCCTGTCTCACTTTCCAGACCGGACGATCCCCTTGGGTTATACTTTTAGCACTTAAAGAGGCTTTAAATCAATACACCGCCGGCTTGCGTCTGCTGCTGTATGGTTATCACAATCATTATATCGTATTTTTATGAAATGCAAGCGGGACATTCTTCCTATTTTTCCGGGATATAAGCGCAACCGGAAACCGCGGTTTTATCAAACCCGGCGCGTCCGCAACAATACTTGACAACTGAAACAAAAAACAAACACGCGACAAGATGATCTTGCTTTCGGACGACGGACGCAGGCTACCCGGTTAGTCAACTATTCGGACAGAAAAAGCCGGATAAGATAATTGCAAACAAGTTCGAAACTCTCAACTTTTGTATATTCGTCGGGACAATGACTTTTACCGCCGATACTGGGCATAAAAATCATTGCCGCATCGGTAACCTGGGCAAAGGCCTTGGCATCATGGCCGGCCCAACTGAATAATTCCATCGTATTGGGAATTTTTAACGAACGGTACTCATCAAGCAGTTTTTCAGAAAAGCGCAAGACCGGCGTATACAGCTCATGACTAAGCCGAACAGCCACGCCATATTTTTCTTCTAAAGCCGCTGCATACTCTTTAATCCGGCCGGCGATCTGTTGCGCAAGTTCATCCTCTGTCGCCCGATAGTCGACAATAAGTTCCGCTTGTCCGGCGATCACATTGTGAATGTTGGGGTAATGGGCCAGGCGGCCAACGGTTGCAACAGCGCTGCCGCTATAAATCTGACCGGTTTCCCACACTTTCGTGATCAAGTCGGCGGCTGCCGCTAACGCATCCTTGCGTCCTTTCATCACCGTGGGACCGGCATGATCAGCCTCCCCCCGAAAATCAAAAAACAGCCGTCCGATTCCTGCAATGCCTACAACAATGCCCGCATCATACTGGTTTTCTTCGAGCACGGCGCCCTGCTCAACATGGACTTCAATAAACCGGCTGTAATAATCGGCAGCCCAGCCAATGTCGGAGCCGAAAGGACGACCGGCAAAAATCCCGCTTTCTTTTCTCAGGATTTCCAGATTTTTTCCCTGGGCGTTTTTATAGGATAATGCCTCGTCGACACTCATATCTCCAGTCATAAACCGGGCGCCGAAATAACCTTTTTGGCAGATGAGGCCTTCTTCATCCGCAGTTGCCAGAATTTCCACCGGGCGCTTAGGCTGCAAGCCGGTTTCATGCATCATGGAAACCAGTTCGAGTCCCGCTACAATTCCGGCGGCGCCGTCATAGGCCCCGGCGTTGACCACCGTATCGAGGTGCGAGCCAATGCCAACCGCTTTGTCCGTGCTCTTACCCGGATTATACCGGCCGACAAGATTGCCAAAGGTATCCAGCCGAACCTCCATGCCCATCATTTCCATCTCGCACCGCAAGTAGTGGATAGCGTCAACCCACGCCTGCGAGTAAGTAGGACGGGTAATCCGGCCTTTCTCAACTGTAAATCCGGCAATTCTTTCCAACCTTTGCTGAATCCGGCAACGATTCGCCTGAACCATGCTAAACGCTCCCTTTCTCCTTGTCGTTTCTTATTGCAGTTCCGCTTCCTGCAGCAGCCCTTGAATCCGGCTGTAAAAAGCGGCCTTGTCCCCTCTGCGGCAGCACATTGCCGGTTTCATAGGCCAGCCGGCCCCGGACAAACGTATACATCACCTTATGACGTACTGCCAGTCCGTCGTAAATAACCGCACAGTCCCGCGCTTTACTCCGAAGTGTTGCACGCTTCAGGTATTCGGGCGTCTCCAGCCGGGCGACCAAAACAAGATCGGCATCCCGGCCGGGCTCAAGCCGGCCCTTGCTTTTAGCCAGTCCGAACAGCCGCGCTGTGTTTTCCGCCGTATTGCCGGCAATCCGCTCATACGTCAGCCTGCCTTCCTCCACCAGACGGAACAGGAGCGGTAAGGTCATTTCAAGACCGGGCAGTCCGTCCGGAGCGCGCCAAATTGAAGTTCCGTTTTGCAGTTTTTCCTGTCTTGTAAACGGGGCATGATCACTGCCGGTTATTTCAATTTGGCCGGCAGCATAGCCTAAGACAAGACGGTCAACGTTGACCCTTGAACGAAACGGGGGTTTCATCCGGGCAAACACGCCATACCTGTCCATGGAATCCGAATCAAAGGTCAGATAGTGCGCGCAAGTTTCGGCGTGGATGTCGACGCCGGCCAATTGCGCCTTCACAATCATCGCCAGGGCCGCAACTGAGCTGACATGGGCGACAATCGTCCGGCACCCCGTTTGACCGGCGGCGCGAATTGCCCTTTCAACCGCCTTGATTTCGGCTGTCTCCGGCCGCGAGGCGCAAAAATCCCGGACCCGGTTTTTCCCTTGCGCCATCATCCGCTCCGTGCTGGCGCTTACAATAACAGGATCTTCACAGTGAATGGTTAAAGGCAATCCGGTTTTTGCGACCTGCGTCATCACGCTTTCGAGCTCGCCCGGCCCGGCCGCACACAACCCGTAAAACTCTTTTTCCCGTCCCCGGACAGGCGGCATTAAAAAGGTTTTAAACCCAATCGCGCCCGCCGCGGCAAGCGGGACAATCTGGTCCAGATTATCCGCGCCTGCACCGCCGTAAAGCGCAACATCCACCCAGGCGTCCCGCTCAACTTCCGCAACGCGCAGCAAAAAGTTTTGCAGGGTGGAAGCCGGCTTGGCGCAGCCCGGCATTTCCATTAATGTGGTTATGCCGGCGGCCGCGGCCGCCGAGGACGCCGACACAAAGTCCTCCCGAAAGGAAAATACCCCGCCGCGAATATGGACATGCGAATCAATAAAGCCTGGAAAAACAAGCAAACCTGCTGCATCAATCGATTTTTCCGCCGGTGTGAGCTTTCGGGCGTCCGCCGTTATCTGGCTGATTTTTCCCTGAGTGACGCCAATATGGCCTTTCCGGCTGTTTTCCGGAAATATCAAGGTTCCATTTAAAATGTTGATATCATTAAACATTGTCACACCCTGCTTATTTTTTGATAAACGAAATACATTCCCTTGGACAAACCTGAGCGCACAGCCCGCAGCCGTCACACTGGGTTCTGTCACACACCGCAGTCTTCCCCTCCAAGCGCAGGGCTTCATAACCACTATCCCGGCAGGAATGAATACATTTTTCACAGCCGATGCAGCGGGAGGCATCCACTGACGCGACAACCTTGTGTTCTCGGCTGAGGTCAATTTGCCTGGTGATATGAGCAAGCGCTTTGCCGCGGAAACTGTCGATGCTGGCGAAATGCATTCTTTCCATATAATCCAATAAGCCGCCGGTCAGTTGGTCAATAATGCCGTAGCCGTTTTCCATCACCGCCGAACAGACCTGGATCGTCTGAGCGCCCAACGAGATAAATTCGGCGGCATCCCGCCAGGTATAAACCCCGCCGGTGGCCGAAATCGGCAGCCCCGTCGCTAAAGCCAGCCGCATCACACAGCCTAAAGCAATGGGTTTGATCGCCTTGCCGCTTAGACCCTGCGGCGCACTCATGCCGTCAACCATATTATAAGGAACAAAACGATCAAGATCGATTCCGGGCAGAGAATTCATGGTATTGATGGCAGTAATCGCGCTGGCGCCGCCGGCTTTGGCGGCAAGCCCTTTGCCCTGTACATTCATCGTCAGGGCGGTAAGTTTCGGCATCACCGGCTTTGTTGTTTCTTCCCGGACCCAGGAAACGACCATTTTAATTTTTTCTTCGTCTACTCCCAGCATTGCGCCACAGCCGCTTTCCGCCTGGCCGTGCGAGCAGGAAAGATTCAGTTCAAATCCGTCAGCGCCGGCATCATCAAGAATCCGGGTCGTCTCACGCCATTCTTCTTCTTTAAGGACATCGGTGTGCATCAGGCTTGCCAGAACGCCGTGCTCCGGGAAACGCTGCTTGAGCCAAGCAATCCCTTTTGCCCATTCTTCCAACGTTTTCTGACTGCCAATTTCAAAATTGGTAAAACCGATAATCTGGTTTCTATCTTTCACTGCATGGATACGGGGACTAACATTCGGTTTAATCCACCGGGGAGAATATTGTACAGTTTTAATCACCGCACCGCCCCAGCCACGTTCAAAACTCCTGGCGATATTCTCCGCTGAAGTGGTGGGAGGCGCGGACGCAAGCATAAAGGGATTAGGCATCTGTATGCCAACAAAATTGGTCTTTAATGTTGCCGCCATGACTTCACATCCGTTTTCGCTAGAGTTTCCTGCTTGTTTTCCGGGGTTGCCAGCATATTTTCCATAAACTCGCTGAATGCCGCGAGGATTTGGTCATTGGTCCGGTTGCGATCATCCATAGCCAGCCCATAAATAAAAGGAACTGGCAGTTGACGCTCCATGATTTCTTTTTTTAACTCTTCCATATAGATGCCCGGTTGATCGACAAGCGTCCGGGGCACCTCCTTAGGGCGGCCTCCCCAGTCCTCGCAATAACTCGACATGGTGCTGCCGCAGGTCGGTGAACCGTCACAAGTCAAAATCGCCACTACATCATAATCGACCTTCTCGTAATTCTCCAGATAATCAGTTGTTTGACTGGCCAATTGACGGCAAAACCGCCGGTAGCCAGTATTGTCATAGAGATTGCGGCTGTTCCACCAGCGCTGGTTTCCCATATACAGGGTTTCCGGGCAAGGCAGCTGCATAACGCCTAGACCAAAATGATCCAATATCCGGATTACTTCCGAAAACATCCCTGAATAGCGCGCAAATTCACGCACTTTATTATTGGCATTCAGCAGGCAATTGGCCACAAATATGATTTTTTTGCTGCGGGCATCTTCTTTGTGCAATGACATGAATAAAACCTCTCATCCTTTCAAACAAAAATTTCCGGAGCAGCTTAAGACAAGATGGTCCACGGGGAGAAAGCCTCCCCGACCCCAGACCCTCGGTTCATCCTATTGTAAAGATTTAGCCGCTTCCTCCCACAACTGCTTATCATAAACTTTGTCAGGTACTTTTTTAATCACCTTGTACTTTAAGGCCAAATCCTGGGTAGCTTTAATCTGTGCTTCATCGAGATAAAGCATTTGGGCGGCGTTGGCGCCGGAAGGGGCAACAAGCTTAGCAATTTCTTTGGCAAAATTCAACTGGTGTTCCTTATTGTTACTGGCCGCATCAAGATATTTCCAGACAATTTCGGTCGCTGCCTCCGGGTCCTTGCAAGCCTCTGCCCAGCCTTTCATGGTAGCCCTCATAAATTTAACGGCAATATCCTTATTTTCAGCCAGCCATTCACTATTCACGATTAAGCAGTCCTCCAGCATGCCGCTTCCTTCTTGTTCCAGATCAATGACATTGATATCCTCCGGGCGTAAACCGGCTTTCAGCAGCACCAGATATTCATTATAGGTATGCGCCGAAGCCGCGTCCAAAGACCCGTTAAGCAGAGCATCCATCGTATTGTCCTGTTTGACGATCGTAAGATCCTTATCCTTATCGATGCCGTACTTATCCAGCAGGGCATAAACCGGGAATTCCGCCGATCCCAGCCAAGCGCCTACTTTCTTGCCGGCAAGATCTTGAGGACTGTTAATTCCTTTTTCTTTTTTGGATACTAGCAAAAAAGAGCTTTTCTGAAAGATTTGACCGATTTCCACCACAGGATGTCCTTTCTCAATAAAAGGCAGAACACTGTAAAGGTTGGCGATACCGAATTCGGCCGCGCCGACGGAAACCTGATTGGTTGAAACCAGATCCGGCCCCCCGTTGATTAATTCAACGTCAAGACCTTCCGCCGCGTAATAACCTTTTTCCTTAGCGTAATAAAACCCCATAAATTGCGCCGAAGGCAACCATTTTAGCTGAACACGGACTTTTGCCGGCCCCTTGGCGCTGTCTCCCGTTCCTTTCGTACCGCCGCAGCCTGCCAGGGAAGCGATTAATAGGAACATAGTCAGTAAAAGACCGATACTCTTGTGTGCTTTTTTCATATTCATTCCCCTTTACAAATTGTTCTTTATCTTTGAGAAGCGTGCCATTTGATAGCATAACGCTCAACCACAGATACGATACTGTATAACAGAATGCCGCAGACAGCAGCGTCAACAATATAAGCCCAGCCCAGACTCATCTGAGATAGCTTTAAGACCGTGGAAAGTTCAAAACCGATACCGTGATGCGATACAAAGAACTCACTGACGATCGCAGCCATCAGCCCCACCGTGGTATTGATTTTCATGGCCGTAAACACATGAGGCAGGCAATTCGGCAGCCTCAGCTGCCAAAAGACCGCGCTGGGCTCAGCGGCATACGAAATCATCAAATCGAGCGCAAAGGGCCGAAGATGAGTAAGGCCATAGTAAGCGTTAATCGTCATTGGCGCCATTGTAAACATGGTCACCACGGCAATCTTAGATCCCATATCCATGCCAAACCAATTATTCATGATCGGCGCCATGGCAATCATCGGTATGGCGTTAATGGCCGTCACCAGCTTTAGCCCGCCCCCGCCCCAGCGTGGAACAACAGCAGTGAATACAGCAAAGAGAAACCCCATGCCGGAGCCAAGAAAAATACCAGCCACAGCCTCTGTCATGGTATATTGGGTATGCACCATCATAACATCAAAGTTATCGATAAACGCCTCGAAAATTTCGTTGGGCAATGGAAGCTGGTACGGCCGCAATCTTAAGAGGACATGGAAACCGCCTGCTTGCCAGAACAGAATAACCGCTAGGCCGAATAGAAGAGCGATGAGTTGATTGGCAAGGTTATTTCTTTTCAGCATCAGTGCGCCTCCTCTTTTCCGTCAGCCTTTTGCCAGGGCATCAGCATTTTTTCCAAGAAATAAATAACTGCGTATCCGAATATCCCCAGCAATGCTGCGGTTAGGACTGAAGCCCAAAACATGAGCGCGCTGCTGGCGCCATAATAAAGTGAGTTTAAAATCTTGATGCCAATCCCGGCATCCGCGCCAAACATTTCGACCAGGATTGCCGCCGTGATCGCGGAAGGGGCGGCAATTTTCAGTCCGGCAAAGAGATCGGGGAGGGAAGAAGGGATCATCAGTTTACAGTAGGTTTCCCTTTTGCTGGCAGCATAGGAGTAAATGAGATCAAGCTTGTCCCTGTCCACACTCTTTAGTCCGCTGTACATATTCACCGCAACCGGAAAAAACGTAATGAATGCCGCTAGAACGATCCGGGCCGCATCCTGACTTTTGACAATGGAGTAAATAATCGGTGCTAGCGCTAATACGGGCAGCATCCGCAAAACAATGAGATAAGGAAAAATCATTTCCCCGATAAACCGGCTAAACCTCATGACGATCGCTACAGCGATACCGGCTGCTGCGCCGCACACAAAACCAGTTGCCGCCCGGGACAAAGTAAGCATGGCATCGGCAAACAACGACCCGAAATGAGTAAAAAAGGTGCTCATCACCTGGTGAAAATAAGGAAGCTTTTGAACTTGCATGTTGTCATGCAGCACATTCTGCAAAAACCATGCGCCGCTTTCCCACAACACAATCATGACCGCCACCCAGGCCAAGGTTGCGATATGTCTGCTGCTTTGCCACCTTTTCATTCGTTCATCCCCGCAAAACATTTGCGAATTTTGCTAAGCAAGGCCGCAAACTCCGGCGTATCCCGAATATCATCCACCCGGGGACGCGGAAGGTCAATATCGATGACTGCCGAAAGAATTCCCGGATGGGGCGTCAGCACACAGACACGATCCGAGAGAAAAATCGCCTCGGAAATATTATGGGTGACAAAAATCACTGTTTTTTTGGTGTTGCTCCAAATACGCAGCAGGTCTTCCTGCAGCTTGTTGCGCGTAAACTCATCAAGGGCGGAAAACGGTTCATCCATCAGCAGGATTTCCGGATTGATCGCCAAGGCCCGGGCAATGCCGACGCGTTGCTGCATACCGCCGCTCAGTTGAAAAGGATAGCATTCGGCAAACTTGCTCAGGCCTACCATTTCCAGCATTTCGTCCGATATGTTTTTTCTTTCTTCCCGCGTCTTGTTCATAATTTCAAGCGGCAAGCAGATGTTTTCCCGGATCGTACGCCATTCGTAAAGAACCGGGCTTTGAAACACCATTCCGTATTGCCGGGCCTTACGCGCTGCTCGCGGACTGAGGCCGCCAATGGCAATTTTCCCCGACGTAGGCTGCAAAAGATCGGCGATCAGACGCAGCAGCGTCGTTTTACCGCAGCCGGAAGGTCCCAGTAAGGAGATAAATTCGCTTTTGCGAATATTCAAATTCACGTTTTTTAGCGCAGTGATATCCTCGCCGCCTTGCCCCCGGTAAACCATGCTGACATCTTCAATTTGTAATTTGTAAGCGGTGCTCATAGCAAACCTCCTAAAAAAATACAACGGCCAATAAAGCAGTACTTCTATAAAGCAGTACTTTTATTGCGCCGTTGCATTTAACGTATTATGTTGACCAACCATAAACCGGATGTTTTCCACTGTGAGGAGGTACTAGCAGCCTGCGTCATTGACCAAATTCATCAGTTCCGACATGTCCTCCTGACACTCGAGGCTATCCACAAACCGAATAATGGCTTCGGTTCTCTGTGAATCAGGATAAACACGGTTTGCGAGTACACGGAACTTTTCCCTGACATCTTCAGGTTTTACCGGATTGCGCCAGTCTCCCTTGGGATCATCGACTGTCACTTCAAAACTCTTGCCGTCCTTCATGATAATTTGAACAGCACTCGAATAATGTTCGGGATACCTGCGTTCAAATTCAGGATCTTCCACCACTTCCGTAACCGAAATCAACCGTTTGACCAATGGATCTTCAATGTACTTGACATCAAATTCATCAACTGTAACTTTGCCGTTTCTAAAGGCGATTGCTGCCTGATAGGGCATACTGAACTGCAAATCCACGATATTTTTGGGGTTCCATTTCCGCTCTTCCGCCAACAAACGCATCGTATATTTAGAAGATCGAATAAGGATTTTAACGATATCCTCCGGATTGGGTTGATATTGATCAACAATTTGCAGACAGGCATCCAGGTGTCCGCCTGAATAACGGCAGCACGGATATACCTTAATGCTGGAAGTGGCAAAAACCCACTGTTTGCCCAGACCGTCCAACAAATATTTGGCATCATAATGATCCAAATAAGAGTAGGCATGAAGCAAACCATCCTTGCCTTCAAAGATATCGGTCGGGCCATTAAAGCCCTTATGAGCCATTCTGGCCGCAATCACCGAGTTCATCGCCGGATGTCCCGCCTGAAGCCGCTTGGTGAATGAACCTTCGGAATTCCAAGCCATCAGCCCGGCAACCATGCTGCCGGCAATGCCTTGTGCATACACCATTTGCTGTACATCAAGGTCCATCAGCTTGCCGGCAGTGACTACCGCCCCCATCGTACCGCAAGTGCCGGTTGGGTGAAAGCCCTGGTAATACATATCGCCAAGATAAGCCGCTCCCATGCGGCAGACAACTTCATTCCCCAAGGCGACCGCCTCCAGGAAACGCTTGCCACTCATTTTTTTATGTTCCGACAAAGCCAGCCCCACCGGATAAGTCGCCGGTGACGGATGAGCATTCGATTCGTTGTGGTCATCCACAAAATCATAGCCATAACACTGGATCGCGTTGGCAAAAGCAGCATTGGGCAATGCCACTTTTTTGTCCAGCCCTACGATTGTCCCCTCTGCGGGACCTCCCAGTTCTTGCGCAACCTCCCTGGCAATCTGGCTTGTAACAATGTTTCTAGTTCCAACCATAGAAGCCAGAACGTCCAGTGTGAGAAGCTTGGCGTGACTGGCTGCATACTCCGGCAGGTCCCCATAACTGAGGCCTGCCGCCAATTCCGCAATTTCCTCCGAAATCGTTTTTTCCATGATAAGTCCCCTCCACTTGTCGATATAATCCGGCAACCTTGAATCGTAGCCGTTTATTTCAGGCATCCATCCTAAAAAATAAAAAAATGGCGCGCTCCGAGGTCGTTGACTGCCCCGTTGCATCACCATGGTTCAATTATATCGATTAACAGCAATAAAAAAAGGACATGTGTCCCTTTTTACTGGATATTTAGCAATAATCTTGCCGGTAATTTTAGCCAAAATACTCTCTTAGCTTCGTGTACTGGGCTTTGGTAATCGTAATTTTCGCGCCATGCCGGCCAATCATGTCCAATTGCTTGAACTTGGCGATACAACGATCGACTGTTTTCATACAAAAACCGATCTCATCAGCCAGTTTGCTGCGCGGAATATGCAGAACGCAAATGCCGGCTTCCGCCTTCTGCTCAAAATACCTTGCCAGCAAATAGGCCAATCTCTTTTCGCCGGTGGAAAACAGGAATACACGGTCGCGGGAAACTTGCGATAAATTTTTTTCAATAATTTGAATGGTAACCCGGTATAATGCGTCGTGGCTCTCTTTCATCCAAAGCAAAAAATCATTTTTGGATAAGTAGATAAACTTACAATCTGTTTCGCACATCACTGTCCCCCGATAATAGGGAATACCGGTCAGCACCTCGTTCTCACCTAAAATTCCCGGAGCACGCAGATTACCAAGGGCGTAAATAATGCCGCGGGGCAGTTCATTCATGATTTTCACTTCACCGTCGATCAGTAAATAGACGGATTGCGCCTCATCGCCCACGCGCATCAAAGTTGCGCCTTTATTACGATGTACCAACCGGCATTTTTGCTGTAAATCCTCCGGCATAAACTGTAAAATACCGGCTATCCATTGACAGGCTTTTTCCTCTTTGGCGCCGGCGATCAAATTTTTCAGCCTATCCGCTTTCTCTTCCGCCATAACGTTCACACCTTCAAATCAAAATCCTGCTTAATTACCCTGCGCATGGCCTCTATGGCCGTTTCAACGGCAACGTGCACCGTATCTGAGCAAATAGGAGCAGCGCCAAGCGCTTTTTCACGTTCCCGGTTGCGGTACAGCAGCAAGACCGTTGCACATCTTACATGCAAGACAGAAGCTACTGTAAACAATGTGGCTGATTCCATTTCCGAAGCAAGCGCGCCAGCCTTCTTCCAAGCTTGCCATTTTTCCATCAGCATTTTCCTGAATGGCATTCTTTCCGGTTCGTGCTGTCCATAATAAGAATCCTTGCACTCCACAACGCCAATTGCGTAAGGGTGCCGTAAGTTGCTCGCCGCTGATCTAAGCGCATCTACTAAAAAGAAATCCGCAACCGCCGGAAACTCGACAGGCAGATACTCCCTGCTTGTCCCCTCTTTGCGGATGGCAGCGGTGGGAATAATCAGCGTACCTGGTTCCAGATCCTCCTGAATGGCGCCACAGGTGCCCACACGAATAAACGTATGCGCTCCCAACTTTACCAGTTCTTCCATCGCAATCGCCGCTGAGGGTCCGCCAATCCCGGTTGAAGTCGCACTGACTTTTGTTCCGTCAAGCCATCCGGTATAGGTGGTAAATTCGCGTTTAGACGCACTAAGCTCTGCCCTGTCCAAATAAGAAGCGATCAACTTACTCCGGTCCGGATCACCTGGCAAAAATACATATTTCCCAATCTGAGCACTTGTGCAATCAAGATGGCGGACTTTTTCGTTTTCCATAAATAACTTCCACCCATTTTAGATTTTTACTGAATATCACTGTTCCAGGCCGACTGCTCGCATTCATAGCCTGTTGGCCGGGCGTTATTATGTTTCCATTCTCCTTTACTATAGCGAATGTCGGCGGCGGGCGCAACCGTCCAATCGGGTTTAAACGAAAAAAGCATTACAGGATCCAACAATACCGCCGTGACCGACCTGTGTCTCACTCATAATCATTTGGTAAAGCTTCTTTTAGCACATTTAAAGACTTCTTTACTCCAGTTAATGGCGACATTGTTAAATCTTCCATTTCCAGGCTGACTGGCCCGGTATACCCGATCATGCTCAGAACAGAAAAAAATTCTTTCCACCACTGAACATTATGACCATGCCCTAATGCCACATAATTCCATGTACGTTGAGAGAACTGATCTATTGTTTTTGTATCTAAAGCGCCGTCAGCCTCTAGAAGGTTTCGTTCCATACGCACATCTTTTGCATGCACATAATAGATGCGCTCAGCCCCTAATTTGCGTGAGGCCATAACAGGATCGCCGCCCATCCAAAGCAGATGGCTCGGATCTAAGTTCATGCCAATCATGGGACCGGCCGCATCCCGCAGCTGAATAAGAGTCTCAGGATTATAAACTAATTGGCAGCCATGATTTTCTAATGCAATCTTTTCTATTCCATGCGATTTTGCTGTCTCTACCGTAGACTGCCAATAAGGGATTAATACTTCATTCCATTGCCAATTTAAAATTTTCGTTGTAATTGGCGGCCAACTGGTTATAATCCAGTTAGGTGTTATATCCGTAGGCGAACCGCCAGGCAAGCCAGACATCATTACAATCTGTTTTATATTGAGCTCTTCGGCTAGTTGAAACGTTTTTTCAATAACTTTTTGATGTTCTTTTCCTTCTTCATTTGGCGCAAGCTGATTTCCCGAGCAATTCAATGCTTCTAAGGCAAGTCCGCGATGTTTGATTTGTTCCATAAAATTTTCACGCGCACTTTTATTCTCAAGCATATGATCTAAATCAATATGCGGAGCTTTTGACCAGTTTCCACAAGCAATTTCAATTGAATCAAATCCCAGTTCTGCTGCAGTATCCAACATCTCTTCGAAAGACATATATCCCAAACCATCCGTATTAAAGCAAAGATTCACAATATTCACCTCAAAAATTCATTTTTTATAAAAATCAGGCATAGATTCCAATTCTATTCTTACAACACTTTGTGTATCGCGGGCTTTGGATGCAGCTTTAGCAGTTACTTGCCCAACATAGCCATCCCAGGCATTGGGCCCTGTTAAATGTCCATTTTTACAAAAGTTGATCCATTCTTGTAATTCGATGTTGTATGCGTCAATAAACCGTTCTGACCAATCATGACAAATTGGAGTCATACGCGAATCGTTGGTTCTGATCATTGCATTCGGCGGTTCTGGTAAATTCAAAGAAGCTTCTTCGCATACAATTTCACATTTTATATCATAGCCATAACGGCAATTCACAAAAGACTCAACATCAATTCGCACACCTGATTCCGTCGTCAAATACATAATTTGCGGATCACGTAAATCACCTTCCGCATGACGAGTCGATTTTGGAAAAACAACTTCTACTGTTGCATAATTTTCATTGAGCAGCCAACGAAGTACATCAATTTCATGGATCATCGAATTTTCAACAGACATAGGAGTTGTAAAGCCAGGTGCATCATAATTGCGGTGTGCGCAATGCAGCATCAAAGGAAGTCCATATTTCCCAGACGCAAGCAAACCTTTCAGTTGGCGATAGCCTGGATCGTAGCGGCGCATAAAACCGACTTGTACAAGATGCTTTCCACCAGTAATTTCCGCTTCGACAATACGCTTACAGGCCTCAGCTTCAGGCGCAAGCGGTTTTTCGCAAAAGACATATTTCCCGGCCTGAATAGCCGCCCTAACATATTGTTCATGAAACGGATCAAGCGTTGCCACAATAACAGCATCAATGTCATTAGATGAAATCATATCTTCTCCACGTTGATAGGCATCAAGCCCATATTGCTCAGCAACCGTTTTACAAAAATCAAAATTTGCATCTGCGCAGGCAATAACGCGGCCACCCTGTAAACGCTGGTTTATTCGTTCAATATGGGTACGGCCAATATTACCTGTTCCGACTAACCCTATTCTCAATTCTTTCATGCTGAAGGCCCCTCTCAATTTGTACAAACTTATAATCTCTTACAGTTCATGAACCTTAATTAATATTATAATTAATAGTATTTGTTACTGTTATTATAATCTTGTTATAATTTTCAGAATAATCGCAACAAATAAATAGAATTTAATTTCCTGTTATAAAATCTTGCAAAAAAATACATAGTATCATAAATATAACAATACTATGCATTTTGAAATCAATATTATTTTTTAAAATGATTTCTGTAATCCTTAGGAGAAATCCCAACATACTTTTTGAACATCGCACTAAAATGAACACTACTGCCAAACCCAAGACTTTCTTCTATCTCTCGAATCGAAAGATGCGTTTCCATTAAAAGACTTTGCGCTTCTCCGATACGCCGCTGAATTACATACTGAATTGGCGATAAACCTGTTTCCTGCTTAAAAACATGGGATAATAGCGAAGAACTGATATGAAGAGCGCAGCTGATGGTTGATAGTTTGATCGGCTCTTTATAGTGTCCATCAATAAATTCCGTAATTTTACGCACAAGGTTTTCATTTTTCTGCTCATGCTCCATTTGTCCGCACTTTTGTTGTTTTAATATTTGTTCATAAACCAAAAGTAAAATACTTATAGCCAAATGATATGAAACCACATTTGGTAATGTCATATAAAATTCATGCAACATAGGCATAAGTTGCTGTAAATGCTCCGCTGTATCTTTAAAAGAAAATACAGGTTTATGGCTATAATCGATTAAACAGTTTGGAGGCAATCCATTTATGTTAATTCCAGAAAGAGCACAACAATACGTTTGCATATCATGCTGTTGAAAAGGAGCTTCTCCATGAAGAATTCCCGCATTGCAAATAATGAGATCACCAGAATGTACAGCATATTCGCGATTACCTACAAGATATCTTCCTTTTCCGCTACATATATAAAGTAATTCGAGTACATTTTGATGGGAATGAATCATATGTGCATGCCTTTGGCTATATGTTTCATCAACAAAAAAAGTTGCTATCAATTTAATATTATTTAGTGCAAATGGCAGTGCAAACTTTTTGTTCATCCTAAGCGCCTCTCCTACTAAAACAATATCTGGTTAAATCGAAGGGTTACGTATGAATTTAATCATAACTCGTCTCAACGTGTCAAGGACGCGTGTCAGGGGACGGGGTTGTTGACACACTTTAAAGGATCCCACCAAGCCGACGACGAACGGTTGCCAGCCCACTATCCCTATAAAGCCCGATGTCACTGATGATGAGCATGGGCAATTATAAAGTATGTAAGATAAAAGAACACCTCGAATTTATATAATTCAGGATATGACAGCAATACATAACATACCCTGCTGCTATAACAAAACAGGCCCTTTTCTGCATGTGCTGGCGCCGGCCAAGGGCTGTGCAAGCAAACCCTGGCTGCATACCTATACCGGCGTTTTTATTGTTGAAAAATATGCAGGGCTGTCCGGTAGGATTTCTTTGAAATCATCCCCCTTCAGCCCCGCAATGAACCCCCAAATCTTTTTATTGTAATTCACCTTTATAATATGGATTCAGCTCATTGGTATACAAATCAGATGCCTTGATTTCACCCTGAGCAAAAAATCCGTTGCGTTCACCCAGCTTAACCCAGAAATCAATGTCTTCATCTTTAAGCCATTGCTGCCTAGGGTAAATATTCCCGGCCATATCTTTAACGTCTACTTTTAAAAACTCGGCCGCAACCTGCAAAGACTCCTCATAATGTTCGTTAATATATTGCTGGGCCTTTAAGTCGGCAACAATATACGCTTTCACCACATCAGGGTAGTCCCTGATAAACTCCTCGCTAAAGGCCCGCACCGCCAGGCCGCTGAGCGCTCCATTCCCGGCAAGCTCGCCGATTTCATAGCTGGTTGTCAAAACTTCCAGACCGCCGCGGTTTTTAGCAATTTTGTTATAGGGCGGATGCACAATGGCAACATCAATGAACCCATGCCGCAATGCCTGCTCCTGCTGAGCATCTTTCATTACAACAATTTCAACCTGATCACGGGAAATGTCGTTGCGACGCAGAAAATCACCGTTTAGGAACTCAGCGCAGCTGCCCAGTCCGCTCATTGCAATCTTTTTGCCAACAAGATCTTTCGCCGACTTAATAGCGCCGTCCCTTCTCACAAACCACGTCATATGCATCTTATCGGGGTCAGGATCATCGACCATGCTGTGCAGCACGATTTTAATTCCGGCTCCCGCTTTACGGGCGGCGGCAATTGTGGACGGATGGCCGGATCCGAATAAATGGTTATCTCCTTTGATGACCGATTGCGCCAAAGTGCCACTGGGAGCTGAACCTGTATATTCGGGAATAATACCTACTTCCTTAAAGAATCCTTTCTTATCTGCAATAATAAGTTCATTAAAGCTTGTAGGGGTAACCACCTTCAAATGGAATTCTTTAGTCAGCTTGCCGTTAATGAACTTAGGCTTATCGTCATCGGCAGTTTTCTGAGTAAACACTGAGCAGCCTGTAATCAATGCCAATATGGTTAAACCCATTAATCCGGTTACTAACATTTTTTTCATGACCTCAAACCTCCCCTGAAATTTTTCATTTGAAACCTTGTGACTGTTTTCTGCACAGTACTTCAACAAAAAACAAAGGCCTGTACGGAAAACATCCCGTCAGGCCTTCAGCTTTTTGCCGACCAGCTTATCTGAGTCATTATAGAATTACTTCGCAGACCCCATCTGCGCTGAAATAACAGCACTTGTAATGCAAAGAGGAAATGCCAACGCCTTGCTGCTATAAACTCATTCAATACTATCATGTTTTACCAGATAATGTCAATAATTTTGACGTCTCCACTGTCTTGAGATTCAGATTAAATCCGGTGATGAGACGACGGACGCTGATAAATTTCCTGTAATAAGTTTATCTTCATCTCTTTCTGACAATTTTTGATAAATTCTTCAAAAAATAAATCGATCTCAAATGCAGTAAACTCATTTAATAATCTTCGATTTAGCCTTGTTAAGTTTTTAACTAATATCATTTTAAAAGGCAAAAGAGATAAACGCATAACACTGTCAATATCTATCAGCTTGATATGTACTTCGTCTGCTTTATCATAAATAATAAAATTTACCAGTCGAGGATCTAAGTGTAAAAATTTATGATGAATTAATTTACTCCATATCACAGCCAGTTTTTTTATAATGATCTCCCTTGCTTTTTTAGTAGTAACTTGATTCAAATAAGTAGACAAATCTGCACCAGAGACTTCTTCAAGCACCAAAATACTATCAACTAAAAATAATGCTTTTCTGCAAGTTAGCGCAAGAACAGGTTTAGCTACTTCAATATCAAGCTGCATCAACTTAAGCGCTGTTTTATAGTATCTAACTGCTTCCGCCGGTCTGAATAAATTTTTTAAAAATTTACCAATAGCGCGAAATTTATAGCTTTTTACATAATAAGTACAATGATCAAATTCCAGTTTATATACGTTAGCTTTGGTATCCTGAACCAGCTTAAAGTTCCCTTTATTGGCTTTTTGCTTCATCCATACATACTGAATTATTTCCTCGACCAGATCACGATTTAAATTGCACTTTCCATAATATACTTGAATTTTGGAATTGTATTGCTGTTTATTTAAGTGCACCTGATCATCCTCTTTCTTGATTTTTCCTAAAATGAAGGATTTTCAAACAAACAATACTCAAATAAAATTACAGCACCGGAAAATAGGCTTCATCGTTCATTAACGGTAAGCTGCAGTCGCTGAGTGAAACTAAAATGACTGACCAGTCATTCCACGCCATATCACTACTACCTGCAAACGTTAAGTTTAATTATTGACTTAAATTCAAATTTTGTCAAGAAACCAGAGGTAAATTGCCCATAATTTTACTATTATTGCACCATTAAAATTATGACTAATTGAGCTTAACAGCCCGCTAACCTGAAATCGAAACGTTATGCTCAGATACCAGCCGGAATGAATACCATCCATCTTCATTTAGCTGCTGCCAAAAAGTGAAATGACGGCTATTGCCCGGAATGGTTTGGCATGAGAACAATAGATTCTTGATCGGGCTTTTGGTGAATGATCTGTGAAGCCTGAAGGTGGAAAATTAATCCTTGAAAAACTTTTTAACAGGATTTATAATTTAAACATATTTAAATAATGGAGGTGTATGACGGCAGATTTCCACAATATCCCCAGGTATGAATTACCGAGATTTTAGATATAGCTGAATATTTGTTTACTGTTAAAGGTTATTCCTGAACAACCGTTAATGACATTGCCAAAGAAATGGTGTGGACTAACTCCCCGAAGAACTCTTGTCCCTGCTTCTGCAGATGGCGGAAGTACTTATTGAAGACGGTAGGCATGCAAGAAGAAATACCCAGCTCTCGCGATAGAGTGCAATGTAAACATAATAGATTTTTTCCTGAAACTACTCCGCTTTCCAAAGAAATTGAGATTAAGCGGTTTTTTCAGGTAAATTAATTAAACTAGTTTAATTAATTCTAACGCTGCATTTTCGAAAAAATGTATCTACCGATCACCTAAAAAGGAGGGCCGTATTTTGCATAATCGCAGAAATATCCACCGGGAAATTATACTTATGGCCCAGACAGTACTAAACCAGCAAGGCTTGACCAACCTTACTATGAATACTCTCGCCACTCGCCTATCCATTAGTAAACGAACCCTGTATCAAAACTTTAACAGCCTGGAAGAACTTATTAGCACTGTTATTGACAGTCAGCTAGCCAAGATAGCCCGGCTTGAAAAAACAGTTAGCCCAAAATCCAATTCTATCGTATTAGAACAAATAAGACAGTTATTGCTGCTTTACTGTCGAATTTTACAACCCCTTCATCAAATGTCACTGGAAGATGTGAAGCGATATTACCCGAACCTATGGAAAAAAACAGATGAATTCCGGCAAGTCAAATGGCAAAGAATTGTGGACCTGCTGCACAAGGAAATCAGCCGGGGATATATCCGCCCAATCAATCCTGACATCCTGGAGCTAATGATCCGTAAGTCTTTACAAGAGTTGCTTCGCGCTCCTCCATTACCCAAAGGGATGAATTTCTTTGACGCGTGCGACCAGCTTATTGATATCCTGTTGACCGGCATTATAAAGCGGACTCCGTTACATTGAACAGCTACCCATCTAGTAAATATAGCTTCAGCGCCCCGCCAATGATATGATGCACAGTTATCTACGGCATTCCCGTAAAAATGCCCCCGGAATAAGCCCTACTCAACAGGTCAATTTTAAGGAGTGAAATCATGCAATTACCATATTGGTTAGTTAATATGCCCAGAAAAAATATATATTTCTTTTTAACAGCAATGATCGGCTTATGTATTGTCGGCATCGTGCTTTGGAGAGAACCCCCTCCCCCCCAGACTGTTGTCAAAGAGATTCCGGTTGTACATACCGTCGTTGCCGGCACGACAGGAGTCGCCCAAGGGTATACCTATTCCGGCGAAGTACGCGGCCGCTATGAAAGCCAGCTTGCTTTTCAGGTAAACGGAAAAATTGTGAAAAGAAACGTACAGCTGGGCAGTACCGTAAATGTCGGCGACGTGCTCCTGCAAATTGACGCCAAGGATGTTGTGCAAACGGTGCAAAACTATTCCGCCCAGGTATACTCGGCTGAATCGCAATTGCAATTAGCGGAGAGCAATCTGAAACGTTACCGTGAATTGTTGGAAGGCGGCGCCATCAGTCAATCGCAATATGACCAATACGCCAATGCCTACAACGTGGCCGCTGCCGGAGTTCGGCAAACCCAGGCGCAATATACGCAAGGTGCCAATCAACTGGATTACACTTTGTTAAAAGCCGATAAACCAGGCGTGGTGTCAGGTATCTCTGCCGAAATAGGCCAAGTAGTCAGCGCCGGGCAGGTTATCGTCACCGTCGTACAGGACGGCGAACGGGAAGTGGAAATCAGCGTGCCGGAAAACCGGATTGAAGAACTGCGCAAGGCGGAAAAATTTCAGGTTTCCTTCTGGGCTTTACCCAATATAACAACCGATGGCAGATTAAGAGAAATATCCCCAATGGCCGACCAAATCACCCGGACCTTTAAAGTACGAATCAGTGTAAGCAACCCGCCGCCGGAAATGAAGTTAGGCATGACCGCTGCCGTATCGATAGGCAGCACAACCGAACCGGTCATAAGCATTCCTGTAACGGCTGTCTATCAAGCCGGAAACTCCACCCCCGCTGTTTGGGTAGTAACAGACGGAACAGTAACCCAGCGCTCCATTCAGACCGGCAATTACGGCAAAGACAATACCGTCCAGATAATCAGCGGCCTGCGCCAGGGTGAGCGGATCGTCATTGCCGGAGTACATAAAATGACCGAGGGGCAACAGGTGAAACTCGACGGTGATTCGCTATGAAGGGGTTCAATCTGACCGAATGGTCCCTCAACCATAAGCAGTTTGTTTACTTCTTCATTATTCTCTTTTTTATTTCCGGCGTCGTCTCTTATAAAAACCTAGGCCGCATGGAAGACCCTGATTTTACCATCAAGCAAATGATCGTAACCGCCGCCTGGCCGGGAGCTACTGCCCAGCAGATGGAAGAGCAGGTTACTGACAAAATCGAAAAAAAATTGCAGGATCTGCCAGGGCTTGATTATTTGAAAAGCTACTCCACCCCGGGAACCACAGTGATTTACGTCCATTTAAAAGACACTGTTCTGCAACAAGATGTGCGCGGCAAGTGGCTGGAAGTGCGCAATATGGTCAACGATATAGCCAGCACTTTCCCCACCGGTGTTGCGACTCCACAGTTTAACGACCGGTTTGATGAAGTATACGGTGTGGTGTTTGCCCTGACCGGCGATGGCTATACTTATGAAGACCTGCGCGAAAAAGCGGAAAGAATCCGGCGGATCTTACTCGGGGTTCCCAGTGTGAAAAAAGTAAACCTGCTCGGGGTACAAACCGAAAAAATTTATATAGAAATTGAAAATAGCAAGCTGGCGCAACTGGGAGTCGACCCTGATTTAATTACAACAACGCTGCAGGCGCAAAACGCCATGTCAGCAGCCGGCATGCTGGAAACGGGAACCGATAATATTTATTTACGCATTACCGGCATGTTTGAAAGCCTAGAGGATATTCAAAATACGCCGATTCAGGCAAATGGAAGCACCTTCCGCTTGGGTGATATTGCTGCCATTACCCGTTCCTATAGCGAGCCTTCCGATCCCCGGTTTTATTATAACGGGGAACCCGGCATCGGCATTTCCCTGGCGATGGAACCAGGCGGCAACGTGCTTGTCCTGGGAGAAAACATCGAACAGACAATTGAAGAGATAAAAAAAGAACTGCCCGCCGGCCTGGAGATTCACCAGACCGTCAATCAGCCCAAGGTGGTGGAAAGTTCGATTGATGAATTCGTTAAATCTTTGTTTGAAGCCATCGTCATTGTTCTGATTGTAAGTTTTGTCAGTCTGGGCATGCGTTCCGGCATTATCGTGGCGTTATGTATTCCGCTGGTCATCGCGATTGTATTCACCTTCATGAATCTGTTCGGCATTGATTTACAGCGTATCTCCCTTGGCGCTCTGATTATTGCGCTGGGTTTGCTGGTGGATGACGCGATTATTACCATTGAAGCAATGGTCGTTAAGCTGGAGCAGGGCTGGAGCAGGTTTAATGCCGCCTGCTTTGCCTATACTTCCACAGCCTATCCACGCTTAACCGGCGAACTGGTAACCTGCGCCGGCTTCATCCCGGTAGGCTTTGCTGCGGGGACCGCTTCGGAATACTGCGCCAGCATCTTTATGGTTGTAACCATCGCCCTGCTCACCTCCTGGCTTGTTGCCGGAACGGCCACCCCGCTGTTAGGCTATTTGTTTATCAGAATTAAACCAAAAGGTGACGGCGAGACGGCACATGATCCCTATGATACGAAATTTTATCAAAGGTTCAGAAGATTATTGGTCTGGTGCCTGACCCACAAAAAAACCGTATTAATTGCCACTGTAGGGGTTTTTATTGCCGCCATTGGCTTATTGGGGCTGGTAAAGCAACAGTTCTTTCCTGCTTCCACCCGTCCGGAACTGATTATTCAACTGGAACTGCCTGAGGGCTCTTCCATTAAAAATTCGGATGCCGTTGCCCGTCAGTTTGCGGAAAAATTACAAGGCGATCCGCAAATTTCCTACTATACCTATCATGTAGGCGAAGGCGCTCCCCGTTTTGTGTTGAGTTTTGAGCCGACCTCTTACAAACCGAATTTTTCGGAATTTATTATTGTGGCCAAAGACGCCAAAGCACGGGACGAACTGCAGACTAACTATCGCGAACTATTAATCAGGGAATTTCCTAACGTGCACGTTCACACCAAGATAATCAACAATGGCCCCTCGTCCGACTATCCGGTCATGCTGCGCGTAAAAGGTTACGATGTGGACAAGGTACGCGACATTGCCGAACAAGCACGGACAATCATGACCGCGAATCCCCATACCCGCAATGTAAACCTAAAGTGGAGCGAAAAAAGCAAGATTATGCATTTAGCCATTGATCAGGATAAAGTCCGTAAACTGGGCATAACCTCACAGGCGCTGGCTACTGCACTGCAGATGCAGCAGTCGGGAGCGGACATTACACAATTCAGGGAAAGCGATAAAACAGTCAATATGGTGTTGCGTTTTGATGCCCAGGATAGGAACGATCCCGCCTATATGAAAGATTTGAATATTCCAATCGGCAACGGCAAATACGTGCCACTGGACCAGATTGCAAAAATCAGCTTCGAGACTGAGGACGGTTTGATTTACCGGCGTGATTTAAAGCCGATGATCTGGATACAGGCCGAATTAAGTTCCGGAGATGTAACCGGTGACGATGTGGCCGAACAGGTATACAACAGCTTGGCGGAATTGCGCGCAAATTTGCCATTTGGCTACAGTATTGAGTATGACGGCGGCAAAGAAGACAGCATCAAAGCAGTAAAATTCATGTCACAACCAATACCGGCCATGATCATTGCGATTATGATTCTGTTAATGATACAGCTGCAAAATATTCCAAAAATGATTTTGACGCTGCTTACGGCGCCGCTGGGCATTATCGGCGTAGCTGTCGGGCTTGTCTTTACGAACAGCCCTATGGGGTTTGTCGTACAGCTGGGTATTTTGGCTTTAGCCGGAATCATTATGCGCAATACCATTATATTAATGGATCAGATTGATCAATTGCTGGAGGCCGGCGAAAACCTCTGGGATGCCATTATCGATGCCACTATTATCCGGCTGCGCCCCATCCTCCTGACAGCAGCGGCGGCAATTTTAGGAATGCTGCCATTGGTCTCAAGCATCTTCTGGGGTCCGATGGCTGTCGCCATTGCGGCGGGATTAATGGGGGCCACCGTCCTCACCCTGGTGGTGCTGCCGGTCATGTATGCCGCCTGGTATAAAGCCCAGCCCAACATGGATATGCAAAGCTCTTCAACTACCGGCACTGCCAATCATTCCGGTTGATTTCTCAGACTCCGCCAGTACCGTGCGTCACCTAAACATTTGGCTTATCATGCAGTCTTTTTTCACTCCGCCTCGTTGCCGGCCCTTGCATGTGCTTCTCCGCCTCGCAGGGCAAAAAAACCTCGCATTCCAATTGCAAAATTCAAGCGACGCAAGGTACTAGTACCTTGACAAAGTTAATTTTTAGCTTAGCCAGCGTATATTTTATCGAATATTTTATAAGGAGTTGGTCATTATGGAAGTTTTGTATAGCAAAATTTTAGTTCCGGTGGACGGTTCTAACAATTCGCTTAGGGCTTTGTCGCATGCAGTAGCGTTAGCCCGTTCCTTTGCTGCTGAGATCAGTATTCTTTACGTATCGGTTCTATCGCAGCAAGTCCCTTTATATGACCAAGTAAAGGGAGCCAAAATCCCGCCAAACGCATCTACAAATCCCGCCAGCTTTGCTAAAGCAATTCTGGCGGAGGCTATCAAACACATTCCGGAAGGCATTAACGTTCAAGCCCACAACGAAATTGGCGAACCGCGTACTGCAATTATCGACTTCGCCGCCCAAAACAACTATGATATCATTGTCATCGGCAATCGGGGATTAGGAGCGATTTCCGGCTTGCTCCTGGGAAGCGTCAGCACTTACGTCCTTCATCACTCCCCGTGCCCTGTTTTGGTCATTAAATAAATCTTGTTTCAACTGCAGCAGCCTTTTCCTATTTACGGCCTGTAGACAGGTCTGGCTACAGTAATTTCCACTTACTTTCTTCTATGGCTTTCGCTGCATTCATTTCATCTCCAGGTTATCTTACTTCAAATTAGTTTGTGTCGATAACCCCGTCCCCTGTAAGATAATCACCAATCGTCCCGTAAATACAGCAAGCGTCCCGGTCCAAAAGCCAAGCATGTCGCCGCCGCTCTGGCCGGCGTGGCGCTGGCATCCTCAGCGCTGCTGCCGGGATTGCCGGAAGGTCAAAGCCACCGTCTACGCCCCGGGTCAGCCCGACAATTACAAGGACGGCATGACAACCTATCTCGGTACGCCCGCCCAACCCGACGTCATCGCCGTCGATCCTAACGTCATCCCTCTCGGCAGCCGGGTCTACCTCGAATACCCGGACGGCGGCGCCATCAAAGGCAGCCGCATCAATATCGTGTTGGACTCCGGCAAGGCCGCCAACACCTTCGGCATCCAAAACGTCAAAGTCTATGTGGCTGGGGAAATCTTGAAGCCGAAGCACCCTGGCTTTCTCCTTTCAGCCAACAAGAAACAAGCCGCCGTCCTCAAAACTGCGGCTTGGTGACCTGCACACCATCCCAAAGACGGCCAATACCGACAGACGGTTTTCCCATACCAGCACTGCGCGCCCGTTTATGAAAACCGGACGGCCACTTGACCGGCCCAGGCGGCAATCGCCTTCCAGTCGCGATAATCACCCGAACGGTCGTCAGCGGCGAAAATACGGTACATCACCTGCATCAGCGGCGACATCTTCCGATAATCCAGCGCACCGGCGAACAGGGCCGTTTCCACCGGCTCGATCCGGGTGAACTGCTGCCGGACCGCCGTCAACGCGCCCCCGATCTTTGCAACCGCCTGTACCTCCTGCGTCAGCGCCAGGGTCATAGAGGTGAGAAAATAAGCAACTGGCCGCTTGGCCAACTCATCCTGATGCTGCTGAATAAAGTCGGTCGCCTCAGGCAGCCACTTGCCCGAATGGACAGGAGACCCGAGCACCACGCCCCGATAGCCCGCGATCCCCTCCACACGACTAAGCCGCCGAACGTCTACTCGAAAACGGTGCTGCTGCAGGGTCTTGCCGATGGCCGCCGCCACATCTCCGGTTGAGCCGTAGCGGCTGGAGTAAGCCACCAGGAGATGATCCTTGCCGCCGGCAAAGTTGGGTTCGGCGAACGAGATTTGCGGAGAACGCGCTCCCCAGAAAAGGCCCCCGCCTAGCGCCGCCAGGCCGGCTCCCGCTCCCAGCAGAAAACCTCTCCGGCTGATTTTATGCTGTGTCACCTTGTTGACCTCCCTTCACTTTTCCGCCTAACAAGACGGTTTTGCAGAACATGACCGATTGTCAAAACGACGAATGGAACCGTCAGCAACTTATGGAGCAAGCTCAGCCGGGGCGCATAGACCCCAAAAAGCAGGAGGCCGCTTACTATCAGCAAGACGCTGTACGCGGCCAACAGCGCGCCTACCGCGCCCCTCGGCGTGAAAAACTGCTTTCCTGTCACCAGACCCCGCCGCCGATAGCCATGCACGGCGGCCGCGAGGAATAACGCGCCGCCGGTCCAGGCATGAAAGCGAATACTGACGAAGGCCGAGCCAACGGCCAAAGCCAGCAGCATATACAGGGGCAACCCGTCCGCCCCTTTTTTGCTTACTGCCCTGTCTTTACCCATTCCGCCGCCTCCAAAATCCATTGCCGCTCGGCCGTAAACAGGCGGCGGTCATGTTCAATAAAAAAAGCGTTGCGTTCCCGCTCGCCGGCCGGCAAGCCGGATAAGTATTTTTCCATCATCGCCAGTTGCCGGTCAATAGCCGTTACCGCCCGGTTAGCCAAAACCTCGATTTCGGCTGCGGAGCGGCGGATATTGAATTTCAGCGCCAGCTTAAAGCCGTAAAAACGGGGATAAATGCCTAAAAAGGCTTTCTCCTGTAACCGGTCGAACAGCTCCACCCCTTTTGTCGTCAGCCGGTACATGACTTTTTCGGGGTATTTGCCCTCTCTCAGCCGGCTGATTCCTTCAACGGCCCTTTCCTTTTCCAATTGACGCAAGGCGTAATAGATGGACGGTTTTTGAATATCGGTCCACTTGTCAATCTGGTTGACCGCCAGAAATTGAAAAATATCGTAGCCGCTGGCCGTTCCCAGCGCTTCCAGCGCCCCCAGCGCGACCATTTTAGCGAGCTGCATCTCCTCATCCTCTCTCGTTTTTCGCCTAATCCATTCTGCCATTTTTTCTTATTATAACAAAACAAACTCTACTAGTAAAGTTTTACTAGTAGAGTTTTACTTTATTATTCTGCATCATTTTGCAATCTCTTCATGATTTGGTGGTTTGCCTGCGCTCTCTCTGCATGCGTGTCAGAGAAACCACGTTTCAGGGGGACGGGGTGAAACCACTGAAAAAGTCAAATAAATACCCAGCGGCCCTCAATTATGGTAAAATATAACTATAGATATTTGCCGTAATGGAGGGATTGCTTTGCTTAGAGAAGCGCCGAAGCAATTAAGTATATATAGCCTGTTAATGACAAAATCCCCAACGATCATATTCTGAAGACGATCGCCATTCTGTAGCAAAGATCCTCATCTTGCAATATCTATATAAATAACAGGGATATTTCAGTGCTTTCACCCGTCCTTCTCGACACACTGGCTAAAGCCATAATAAAAAAGAGGGCTGATTTGACATGTAAACCACCGTTCAAATCAGCCCTCTTAAAGAATAATACAAAACATTATTGAATGACTATAGGCTATTGCCGGAATCCTGTTTAATTAAAATAATGGATTCTTGATCGGCCTTTGGTGAATGATCAACAACATATTGCCATGTTCCGTCGTCTCGGAAAAATAATTGAATCGTATACTTTTTCCCATCAGTCTTGCTTTTCGCTTTAATCGAGGTAAATTGATTCGTCTTTTCCGCTTCAAAGGACTGATCAAAAACGAGTAATTCATCTCCCGTACTGATTAGCTGTCCTTTAAATTTCTTTTTGCCAACTTCCACAATGGAAAAAGCGATCGTTCCCTTGCTGCCTGTATAAGTCCATTCATTTCCGGTCACATAAGGATTTGCAGCCATTGGCGCTGGCTGAACAAAGATGTTCTTCCCGGCGGGATCATCCGCCGGCGGGCTTACTTCGTCACTTTTGACCTGCAAGTCCACATTTACCGGAACAAAAATCATTATGGGAGCCCCTTCATTGATTTTTTGATTGCTCCCCGGAATTAATGCCGATAAGGCCGCGCCGGCAATCGAGTTATTATAATTCAACTCAACCCGTTGATTTTTGCCAATTTTGGCAAAATCCATGGTTAACGGTACATCCAGGCCACCAGGGGTCTCTATATTGGATGCATCCAGTTGGATGGAACCGCTCTTGCCGAATAATCCTGCTTTTTTTGCTGCCTTGACATAACCTTCGCCAACAGTTCCTTTCGGTATAACAACAATATTGCCGACCGCAACATCCTCGCAGACTTTAAAAGAAATTTTATCGCCAGCTTTATTGTCCCCCGAACTCACAGCCGTCAACAATTCAGCCGGTATCATTGTTCCTCTCGGCAGATAGGCGTTTCCCGGCATAACCTCGCTTACCGTCATTTCCTCCGCCGGTTCTTTTACTTCGCCGGCCCCTGCCATAGCTGTAATTCCCATAAAAAGCACCATCATTATCAACAAAACTTTTTTCATAAATCAACGCTCACTTCCTAAGTACAATTTTCTCATTATTTTTTCTAAAAATCAGACGGTTTTTTTAACTTCATTCAGTATTCATTGCCGTCACTTCCGCAGAATTCCGGTCAGTTTTGTCAGAGCCAGCTTCTTCTTCCGCCACAGCATGATGCAGTCTACCGGGCAGTTCCTGCAGTGTTGCCTGCAAGTCCACACGAAAAGGTACGGTAACCGTTAATTTCTCACCCGCGCCCAGACGGATATCACTTCCGGCGGCAATACCGCTCATCACGCCAATCGTCAAAGCAGGCGTAGCGCTGGAAGCATCATCATACCAGTCCAAATCAGCCTTATGTCCGCCCCCGTCGCTCTTTTTCCGTAATATCACCGGAACCTCAATTCCATTGCGGGTTTTTATGCTGGTGGCTTCTAATTCAATCCTGCCGCCTTTGCCAAACAGTCCGGCTTTTTTAACCGACTTTATCACTCCTTCCCCGACCGTTCCCTTGGCAATCACCAGATTCCCGGCAATAATCACATGATGTAATATTTTAAATGAAAACTTATCCCCAGCGCTGCAGGTCTTCGAATCCAGAGTGTCCATTAACTCAGCCCGCAATACCGTGCCTTTTGGAATATAAGCATTCCCGCTGACCACCTCACCTTGCGCGGCAGGCGGGGCATCTTCCGCAGCAGCGCCATTTGCCACTGCCGCTGATAATACTAAGACAAAAATAATTACAACAATCCGCTGCAAGTTAATTCCTCCCGGCTGATATATGGTTTACTAAGAATGATTATCTTTATTATATCGTATTTCTATAGAATTCCAGCGGGACATTCTTCCCATTTTCCTGGGGCAGGGGCTTCATATTCCTGGATATTGCAGCCCAATTTCTCTGTTTGCAGCCCGCCATTAACGCCGGCAACCGGAACGGCTGAATCACAAGGTAAACCGGCTGAATGGAAAAGGCGACAGATACATTAGAAATAACAGGCTCCGCCCAAAAAGGGCAGAGCCTGTATTCTGCTTAGCAGTAATAAATATCCTGTAGATGAAACTTATTAACGGCGTTGGCAGCTGTTCCGCTAGGCGGGCCGGCGCCTGGCTGGCGGAAGCAATTCCTCCCCGGCCGCCGATTTCTCTCCCGTCGCAGCCGAAACCGTTTGCTTCTGGGCTGCTATGTCCTGGCTGATTTGGTGAATTGCTTGTACTGACGAGACAATTTGTGTACTCTCGCCGCAGGTGTGCTGCAGGTTTTCCGCCATTTTCCGGATTTGTCCCGCTACCTGGCCGATCAAGGGAACAACTTCCGCCAAAGACTGATTCATGTCCTGCAGAATCTCTCCAATGAGGCCGGCAATTTGTTTTGCGGCGTCCCGGGATTGTTCCGCTAATTTACGCTAACGCATTGTCACCTGAAGCTGGTTTGCCAAGCTCCTCCCAATTTGTCCATTTAAAATAATCGTCAACCCATTCTTCCAGTTTTTTTAGTCTGGTCTCCCTAATCTGATCATGCCTAACCCAAATCTCCTGAAATCTGGTTACAAATGTGAAAATGTCGGTAATAACGGTTGCGAAGTTAAGCTCGGCCATGGAATGCCCGTTAAATTGGTCAGGCGAAGAAAAGATAATCTTTTGGGAAATAGCGTCAAATTCGTCAAAAGCTCTCAGTGCATCCATTACCATCGATTGATATTGGGCGTTGTTTATATTGGGAATACGGCTGCCGCCAATCATTTCTAATTCAAAGGTGGAACGCACTCCGGAAAACTTGGCCGCCGCAATCTGATATTTCAGTCTGGCTTCATAGTAGGTTTGGTCTTTTTCTTTATCGGCGTATTTTTCTTTAATCAGAGAAACGTAGCCTTCAGCAATCTGCTTGGCCGAAGCGCAATAGAATGAGGCAGGAAGTTCGGCGGCTTTCGCGGTATCGGCGGCGCAGCCGCAAGACGGAAAGGCAAATAAAAACGCGAGGGGAAATAACAGCAGTTTTTTCTTCATCACCAGCACATCCTTTTGACTGCAATAACGCTCTAACCGGCCGCCACTTCCTGCTTGCATTGATCAATTGCCGCCAGCGGATTCAGGATAATCTGATAGCCGACAGTCAAATCAAGGAAACCATTGCCTTCTTTGATTTTTTTGTAGCCCAGAGCGCTTGTCCGTTTGCAAAGCTGGGCGTAAATTTCGGCTTCGGTCAAAGTGCGTTCAAAATCTTTTTCGCACTGGTTAATAATGAGCGCGGCCGCCCCGGCGACATGCGGCGTGGCCATAGAGGTGCCGGACAGAACAGCATAGCGGCTGTCCGGATAGGTGGATACAATATTAACGCCGGGCGCAACGACGTCGATCTCTTTGTTCATCGTGCTGAATTCGGCCAGCTTTTTCTCCAGATCCACCGCCCCCACACCGACCACTTCATTATAGCCGCCGGGAAACTGCTTCTCGACCTGCCCGGTATTGCCGGCGGCGCATACCACCAGTACCCCGCTGCGTATTGCCCGGATAATAGCGTCATGCAGCTCCTGGTTATCGGCCGGCCCCCCTAAGGACATGGACAGAATGCGCACCTTCTGTCCTTCGGGCCCCTGCCAGGCAAGCGCATAATCAATGGCGCTGATCAGGTTCTCATACCCGCCGCTGCCGCTGCTGTCCAGCACCTTGAGGATGAGCAGCCCGACCTGCGGGGCCATGCCGACAACACCTTGCCCGTTCTCCACCGCGGCAATGGTGCCCGCCACATGGGTGCCATGTCCGTTATAGTCGGTAAAATTTTCCGGATCGCTATTGTCGTCGGTGGTAAAGTTGCGCCCGCCGATGATCCGGTCTTGCAAATCAGGATGATCGATTTGGCAGCCTGTATCCAAAACCGCCACCACCACCCCCTTGCCCCGCTTGCCTTCCTCCCATACCTCGGGCGCTTTCATCAGTTGAATACCTTCGGGAATTTGTTCCGTACGGTCAATAATATTTTCAACAGTAAAGGGCATTAGGTTCATTTCATTCATGCAAATACCTCCTCAGCTCATGTTAACGCCATTCATAGCAGTTCTATGCGGGAGGGACAAATTTTATTACCATTTTGTCCATAAATTCCAGGACTGCTTTTCCTGCAAACTAACAATCTGTATTTTAACAATAAGATACACGAGAACCGTTCTTGCCTTTGTTAAATGGACTCTGAGTAGTAAATGTTGTTCCGCCGCGCCGCTTCGCCGCCGGTTGGCCGAACGAAGCTGCGGGCGGAACAGTTGTTGCGGCGTATCGCTGCTCAGTGCGGCAACCGTTACGCCGAATGCAGGGTTAAGTTAGTTCTTTTCCTCGCCGGCGGCAGCTTCCGCTGCGCCTTTGAGCGCTTCAGCAGCCTGACGGGCCTGTTGCGCCAAAACAGCATGGGCGGCAAACGACTTGGCGACAGCCGCTTTAAAGGCAACATCGCTGGCCATCGTCGGGTTGGGGGCAATAATGGTTGCCGAATTCAGGTTGGCGCTGGCGCCAAAGCTGCCCATCTGAGCTGCCGTAAAATTTTTCGCCGGAGTGGCGGCAGCAGTCGGGAGGGGTGCAAAAATTTCCACCGGCGTCCCCTTGATGAACCATAAGCGGTTGGTTTCAGCGTAAAGCCCCCAAAGATAGCCGGGAGAATTAATCGTAGCCACTTTCGTCCAGGCCGAAGGAGAAGGTATGTTGGCTACGCTGGTACGATATACGCCCCCGACCATATTGGCAAAAGAAGCATCATAATGCCCGACAAAAATATAGGCGTTATTGGCGTCCCGGATGGTGACATCGCGAAAATCCCCGCCAATGGAGGAAATGGTGGAAACAGAGGTTTTAGTGAAAGTGGCTAAATCAATGATATCCAGGCGGGTGTCGGCATTGGCGCTGCCTGCATTCTGCATGCCACCCAACGCGCAGACATACAGTTTATTATTGAAAAGCTCCAGGGTGAATGCATTTTTACCGACTTCCAGATGAGAAACGTAAGTAAGCGCACCAGTACTAGGAGTAATATTTAATTTCACAACAATGCTATTACTGTATTCTGAATAGCCACCGGACGGATTAACTGTAAAAAGGGCATAGAGGAAATTTCCAACAACCACTAATCCTTCACCATGGCACTCTGCAGTTGATGGTAAGGAAATGCTCGGCCATGCTGTTGGAAATTGATAACTCGTTGATTCAGTATAGCCACTTTGCATATCAATTCTAGCAATTCTTGCCAGGTCATACCCAGTTGCATACAACCATCTGCCTGTAGTAGCAACCGCATGCAAATTAGCAACATTAGACCAGCTTGGTTCCGGCAGAACAATTGAAGGCATCCATGAAGATGCGAAAGGGTTAATGATTTTGTATGGTTCAGCCGTCGGACTGTAGGTATATTGCCGCAACACCAACCGGCTCTGATTATTGGTATCAAAGAAATTAAATACCGCTGGATCGCCATTTAAAGGCTCAACCTTATCTATATCTGTAGTGAAAGCAGCGGGAGTTGTCGCACTTCTGTCTCCTTTGATGGCGCCGGCCGTTCCCTGAGAATAATATTGATCGGTAATGGTATACGCAAACAAAGTTTCAGCCATAATACAATCCCTCTTTTCATTTATTTTTACTGCTTAACGAAAAAACTATTGATGGTGCCTAGCACACATCATCTCCTTCCTTTTTGTGTTAGCCTTGCAAAGCGTTCATCCCTGGCATCACCTCCTCAACTGATTTCAGAATAATTGAAATTAATATTTATACTGCAATGTCACATAATAGGTGCGGCCCTGTAATGGATATTCCACCGGTTTATTTTGAGCACTGCCATCATAGGATGACTTGCTTGTAAAGGTAGCTTCCGGTCCTTTGTCAAATAAATCGTTGACACCGGCAATGACCTGAACATCTTTATCTATTTTATATTTTGCGCCAAGGCCGATGGTTGTTAAGGAACTTTGAACATACTTGGGCCATTGATTCCAACAGTACATTTCATCCACATATTTCAGTTCAGTAAAGATTGATGTTCTACTGTCAGGCCGGTAGGTCAGCCTTACCGAGCCTTCCCAGTCCGGTGCATAAAGATGCGGCTGATCGTAATAAATGTTGTCGCCTGTCGGGGAATCATTTTTCTCCCGGGCTTTAGTATGCATATAGGTGGCGGACAAATTCAAATCCAATTTGTTCCAACTGAAGTTGCCCTGCATCTCCACACCGTTAACCCGTCCTTTGGCCGTATTGGTATAAGACCAGTAGTCCAGGCCAAAACGGTACAGCTGCAATAAATTCTCTGATTTGCGTCCAAAATAGGTCAACTGGATATTCGAGGAATCCGCCCCCAGGAATTTACCGTCCCAAATGGCGGAAATATCCCACTGGCGGCCTTCCTCCGGCACCGGAAACATCGAACCGCCCAGCAGTTTTCCATCAGATCCGGTATTGGGCCGAGGCATGATGCCGGCCCCATCGCCGGCAATTTCATACAGGTTGAGCAGCCGGTAGTAAGTCCCCATGGTGGATCGCAGGGTTAACTGCTCGTTGACCTTCTTTTTCAGGGCCACCTGCCAGGTGGTCTTGCTGTCTGTTTGGGTATCCTCCTGCTTTACCCAGCGATGGTTGGGGTCAATTGCACTCCGGTTAGGGCCTGCGGCCCGCCCCATTACTTTTGAGGAGTTGTACCTGACGCTTGGCGTCAGCCATAAGTCCTCCGCCTTATTTAGCGTAATGGTGTCCTGCAGCTGGAGATTGAACAGCGTCTGTTCATAATAAGTGCGATAACGCAGTGCATTTGGCAGCTCATCACTCATATCGAATTTTTCCATACGGCTGCCGTCGATATCCATTTTTTCAAAGGACCAGTTGGTCATGAATTCCAGCAGATGGTTTTTTCCGGCTTTATAGCTCCCGTCAACCGCCCCGCCAAACCGCCGGGAATCATAGGTGCTCCATTTGCCCATTGCCCGCTCGGCTGAGCCGTCAAGGGCATGATCCGGATTGCGGTAGTCTTTGTCCTGATCCAGATAGTTGACCTGCCAGCCCCATTCTAAATTGTCAGCGGTATCCCTCCGGCCAATCAGCAAGTCTTTTGTAGTCAATTTTTGCCTTTTTCTTTCGAAAAAACCTGGGAGATCCACACTTACATGGCTAGGGTCAGTGATATCGCCCGTTAGAATGTTTGGCTGTGGCATGCCCCGGTCAATTTTTTTCCAACTTCCTTTAATAATCCAATGGTCATCTTGCCATTTAATCAGAGCATCAGTATTTTTATAATCGTTATTACGTCGCCAACGCATAGCATCAGAAGAAAGGCCTTTTATTCGTTTTCTAATTCCTTCCGTTTGATTATTCAAACTAGTTCTGACATGATCTAGTTCTAGCTTTGCGCTGCCATAATACTGCTGCTCACTCCATCCAAATACCGAAAGTACCTCTTGCTTACTCGAAAATCCCAGATAATTATAGTACTGATCTACCACTGTGGATAAGTACTGATTATAAACAGCCGAATTATCAAAGGCAGAATTAACTTCGTCCACCGTAGCAAAATCTGTATTAACTCCCATATACCCCATATACTCATTAGTCCAAGCAATTTGACTTACTAATTGTGCTTGATAACCTGGCATATATTTTGCGTACGCAGCATCAGACCCCGGATTCTTATATCTAAAATCGCCGTCGCTTTGGTCATGGTTTATACCGACCATCAGACTGCCGCTGCCCAGCGGTTCGGTGATCTCTAAACTGGTATTGTAGCCGCCCCAGGAGCTTTGGCCGACAGAGGCGGAAATATTAGTTTTCTCCGGCTTTTTGGTTACGACATTGATGACGCCGCCCATATAGGTGCCGCCAAAGCGAGCCGGGATGTAGCCGCGGTAGACTTCAATCCGCTCAACATTTTTCACCGGAATGGTGGAAATATCCACCGCCGCATCGCCGCCCAGATTGGACAGCACGCCGTCTACGAATACGCCGACCTGGGCAGCGGTACTGCCGCGGACAGTAACGGTGGTATACTGGCCTTTGCCGCTTACATAGCGCACATGAACCCCCGGCACATCTTTCAGCAGTTCGGGCAGCGTTTTTTGCTCGCCTTTATAATCCTCCGGGCGGATAACGGTCACTGTGCCCGGCGACAGCTTAGTTTCCCAGTCCGGTCGGGGCGCTTGCACCGTCACCGCAGGCAGGGCAAAGTCTTCTGTACTCCACGGCTTGTCACTGCGCAGGGCTTCATTGGCCGCCTGTAGGTCCTCACCGCCCGCCCGCTCCGCCTCCGTTGTTTCCTGCACTTGTTCCTCAGCCGCATAGGCTATCCCGGCGATAAACGGATTCAGGCTGAACGTCAGCGTACAGGCCATACTCACGGCCAGCGCTCTATATGTTAACTTGCTTTGCTTCACAACAAAATCTACTCCTTTTTAACCCCATATGAACTTAAATTCGTAACAAATTGATCAAACATCTAAATGACCGGATAGCTGTCCATCCAGCCCTGCTGCAATAAAAAAACTCCCGTCAGGGGAGTGTGCTTACGCCAGACCGCCGGATTGATTGTCCGCCGGCTTTCGTAATCCCCTCCCTGTCGCTCGCAGGTAAAAGTGGTGATTGTTAAATAGGCAGTTCTCCTGGCTCCGGATCATTGCGCCGCCAAACCTTCCCGGAACTTCCGTTCCAGTGGCATTTATTTGGCCTTGCTCCCCGTTACAGTGGCGGGACCGCGCCGGTTTTACACCGGTCTTCCCTATTAAGCCCCTAAGGGCACCTATTCCGAATATTTTTTTAGCCGATAAAAAACATATAATCCAATCTCATTTATGGTATTTTTTGTAAATTAATTATAGCATTAATGATATTAATTATCAACCATTTCATAAAACACCTTTGCACAAGGGTTCGGCAAACGAAAATGCACCGCTGAGACACAATTTCATTCTACGCAAGCCTGCGCCGCATTAGAACCTTTTTGTAAGCTTCTTTACAGCATAAAGAACTTATTTCAGCTGATTTTGCCCTATTGCGTTGATCCAGCGACTGAGACCGCCAAATTCTCCTTCCGTTTAGGCCGGCTATATCCCCTCCTTTAGCAAAAAACTGGCCACCCGAAAAAAACAAAGAAGCCCCCTGCGCCGCTACACCATCAGGAGGCTTGTCTCACTTCGGCCGCCATACCAGTGCAAAATGCAATCTTCGGGTAAATCCGCCCGATCGCTCGCAGGTAAAAACGGGTGACTGTCGTACAGGCAGTTCGCCGGCGGCTCTGTTCACCATTCACTCCCGCGAAAGCTTCGCCCCGCCGGTCTGCAAGCCAAGCCCTGTCCGGCTTAGACATTTTGAGGTTTTCATCGCCATTGCAGCCTTTCAGTTCAGCTTCAGGGACAGCCTGTACATTAGTTATTTAACTTACTTATATTATTTATTTTCTTGAATATTTTGTCAATAGATTTCCCCAAACCCATCCCATATTCTCCACATTTCCCTCTCCCGAAAACGCCAAGCGCCTGGCCGGGCTCCTGCCCGGAAAGCAAATAAACAAGCCGGCCGGGGCAACTTTTCCCCTGACCGGCTGCTCACTTTTGAGCTTGTGCTTTCCCTCAGTCAGGAAACACTAATTGCCGCAGGCTGATTTTTTGTTCTTAATAACGCAAATTCTTGCCGCACCATAATCACGGTCCACAAAACCATCACCGCATCAATACCCAGCGACCCAAAATAAATGCCGGGAACACCGATCTTGGCCGGCAAAAAAATCATGACCGGAATATAGAAAACCAGTTGTCTGGCAATGCCGATCAGCGCCGCAGGCTTTCCTTTGCCGATCGAAGGGAACAGGGTCATTGCCATAAAAATGGCTGACAACAGCGGCAGGATTAGCATGTAGACCTGAAAATACATCAGCTGCTCGCCGCTAAAGCTCTGCCCGGGCAGCATCAGACCGACAACAAAAGCCGGGCCAGCCATGCAAACAAGCCAGAAAGGCAGGGTCAGCAGCATCGCCGCCGCAGTAAATATCTTGTAAGAGCTGATGACGCGGTCATATTGACCGGCGCCGTAGTTGATGCCGATGACCGGCTGCAGCGCCCGCATTAGGCCGAAGATGGGCGTCAGCATAAATACGAAGATCCGGTAGACCACCCCGTAGAAGGCAATATCAAGCACTGTGCCGTACCGGGCCAGCGCGTTAAACACAACCACGCCCTGCACCAGGCTCATGACAATCATGATGAAGGACGACATTCCCAGGCTCACGATGGACTTTACGGCAGCTTTGTCCCAATAAAAGGAAAATGCTTCCGTTGAAAAGGAAGAAAAATCACGGCCAAAATAAATCCAGCCGAGCAGCGTATAGACGAGCATGCCGATATTGGTCGCCCAAGCCGAGCCTTCCACACCCAGCCCAAGCACCGCGACCAGGATATAGTTTGCCAGCACATCGGCGGCAAGCCCTATCCCCATCATCACCGCCGCTGATTTCATTTTCCCTTCGGCTCTGACAATCATATTGGCCGCCAGGCCATAAATCCAGAAAAAAGCGCCCAGCACCGTAATTCTAAAATAAATGTCGCCCAGCGCCAATACTTCACCTTCTCCGCCCATCATCCCAACCAGCCGGGTGGAGAAAAAAGTCCCCAGCGCCATATAAACAACGGTTAAGGCCAGCGAAAGAACATTCACATTGCCCAGCAGCCTCCGCTGAGTATGTTTATCCCCGCTGCCCAGGGCGATACTTAATACGGAACCCGCGCCAACGCCGATCAAAGACCCTATACCAATGCTGATCTGCGTTAACGGATAGGCCACAGAAACTCCCGCCAGCGCGGTTTCCCCGACATAGCGGCCGACAAAAACAGCCGAAATGACGGTGTTTAAGCCGTAAAGCACCATAGCGATAATGGCGGGCCACGATAACTTAACCATGACTTTCCACAGGTTTTCAGTCAAAATCAGCTGTTTCTGTTTTTCTTTATTATTGACTACCATTTGGCTCAAGCTAAGACCTCCCAAAATAATTGAAATTAATTATCACTATCTATTTTACGCCAAATGATTTTTTTTCCTACCGGTAAAAGGGATTATTATCAGCGCGAAAGGTATTTTCGTTGGCCATCCAAGCTGCTACAGCTCCAACTGCTCCGCCCCGCGCATTCAGCAGCGGCATTCCTGCCGTGTCAAGGGGACGGGGTTGGCGACACATTTTTTTCAAAAATATCCGCTTCCGCCTGAAATGCGGTCTGTACGAATTCGACAAAAGCCTGCACCGCCGAAAGCTCCAGCGCTGAGCGATGACATAACAGCCAGGTCGGCCGGCAGAGAGGCTGTCCATTTTTCCAGTATAACGGCTGCCGGTGCAGTTCATGATGGCTGGAGATGCCGATCGCCGGCATGATCGCCCAGCCCAGCCCCTGACAGACCATCTGGCGGCAGGTTTCCATACTGTCAAGCTCCATTGTCACCATTGGCGGCCGGTCGAAGTTCTGCCGCCACCATTCGTGGAATATCGCCTGCAGCGAGGCGTCGGTCTGAGCAACAAGTCCCGGCCTGCGGGGCAGGTCCGCCAGCTTAAGCGACTGACTGGAAACAAGGCAGATCGGTTCGTTCGCCAGCAGATGCTTTTCTTCGTCCCAGCTGAAATCGCCGCGCAGAATAGCGACTGAAATTTCGTCCTTCTGCAGCAGGCGGTAAATTTTTTGGCTCATGCCTGTTTTCAGCGAAACCTCCACCTCGGGATACAAATCAAGAAATTCCTTGAGAATCGCCGGCAGCTTATAATGGGCAATGACGGTCGAAGAGCCCAGCCGAAGCATGCCTTGCACCTTACCGCCCATATTTTGAATGGTTTCTTTCAACCGGGTAAACTGCCGCAGCATGTCGTTGACGTATTCCAGCAGATACTCGCCCTGCTGGGTAAGTGAAACGCCGTTGGCGGTACGGATCAGGATGGCGGCGCCAAGCTTCTTCTCCATGTTTTTCAGACGGTAACTGAGGGCCGGCTGTGAGATGTACAAGCGTTCCGCCGCCTTAGTCATATTTTTTTCCTCGGCTATCGTTTTAAGAATAATCCAGTCTCTTCGGTCCATTGCGATCACAGTCCTTTAGCGTTAATAGGTTTATTATAATAAAAAAATTTAATTGAATACAATAAAATTAAAAGATTTTATCAATTCAGAATAATGCGGTACACTAAATCCTGATATTAACTGCATTTAATCAAATTTGAAAAAGGTGATTACAGTGATTAAATTAATTCGCCATGGTGTTTATTTGGTTAACGGCCGGACGATTGTCGACAAAGACGGCCAGGCGGCAATGGATAGGATTGCGTCCTGTTTACAGCCCGCCGGATGCGGCGGGGCGATGCAAAATGCGGTGGACAAAGCCCAGGCCCGCAGTCAGACGCTCGCCTATCAGATTTTGGCTGCTCACAACACGGCGGCCGATGATCATGGCCTTAAACTGAAATTTGACTGCCTGGCCTCTCATGACATTACCTATGTCGGCATTATTCAGACGGCCCGCGCCAGCGGCCTGCAGGAGTTTCCGCTGCCCTATGTGCTGACCAACTGCCACAACAGCCTTTGTGCGGTTGGCGGTACGATCAACGAAGATGATCATGTTTTTGGCCTGACCGCAGCCCGTAAATACGGCGGTATCTACGTGCCGGCCCATCAGGCGGTCATTCATCAGTACATGCGGGAAATGATGACAGGCTGCGGCAAGATGATTCTCGGTTCGGACAGCCATACCCGCTACGGTGCGCTGGGAACGCTGGCCGTCGGCGAAGGCGGCGGTGAGCTGGCTAAGCAATTATTGTCAAAAACCTATGATCTTGCTTATCCGGACGTGGTGGCTGTGTATCTGGAGGGCAGTCCGCGCCATGGCGTCGGACCGCAGGACGTGGCCCTGTCCATCATCGGCGCCGTGTTTGCCGACGGATTTGTCAAAAACAAAATCCTGGAGTTCGTCGGACCGGGGATTGCCGCTTTGTCGGCTGATTTTCGCAATGGCATTGATGTGATGACAACGGAAACAACCTGTTTGTCGTCCATCTGGGAAACCGACGAAACAATCCGCCAATACTATGAGATTCACGGACGGCCCGAGGCCTACCGCCGTCTGACGCCGGGCGCCGTCGCCTATTACGACGGCCTGGTCAAGGTAGATTTAAGCCTGATCGAGCCAATGATTGCTTTGCCGTTTCATCCCAGCAATGTCTGGACCATTGCCGAATTGAAGCGCAATCCGGCCGATATCCTGCGGCAGGTGGAAATCGGCGCCCGGGCGCAGCTCGAGAATTCTCGCGTTAACTTCACTCTGACCGATAAACTGGTCAATGGACAGCTGCATGTCGACCAGGGAGTTGTCGCCGGCTGCGCCGGGGGAACATTTGAAAACATCGCTGCTATGGCCCGCCTGCTGGCCGGAAAAGAGACCGGCAGCGGCGAGTTTTCGCTGAGTGTATATCCGGCCAGTCAGCCGGTAAATCTGGAGCTGGTCAGCAATGGCTCAATTGCCAGTCTGATGCAGGCTGGAGCCAGTATCCGGACCGCGTTCTGCGGACCCTGTTTCGGCGCCGGCGATGTGCCGTCCCATAACGGTCTGAGCATCCGTCACACCACCCGTAATTTCCCCAGCCGGGAAGGCTCAAAGCCCACAGAGGGACAGATTGCCTCGGTTGCCTTAATGGATGCGCGGTCAATCGCCGCAACCGCTTTGCGCGGCGGCATCCTGACGGCGGCGACGGAAGTCGATTTTCCCGCTGCGCCTGCGCCCTACCGCTTTGATTCCCGCAGCTACCGGAGCCGGGTTTACCAGGGATTTGGCAAGCCGGAACAAGAGACCAAGCTGGTGCTTGGCCCCAATATCGCCGACTGGCCAGCCATCCGGCCGCTGCCTGCTAACCTGCTGCTGAAAATCGCTGCCGTTTTACAGGATGAAGTCACAACCACCGACGAATTGATTCCCTCCGGCGAGACCTCTTCATTTCGTTCCAACCCGCTGCGGCTGGCGGAATTTACACTGGGACGCAAAGATCCGCAGTATGTGGGACGGGCCAAGGCGATTCAGGAACTGGAACGCCAGCGGCAGGCCGGTCTGATCACACCGGAAGTAAAAAAGTTTTTCGAACCCGTTGCGGCGGAGTCTAACGCTGAAGATGAGACCGGGCTTGTCGCTCATACCGGAATTGGCAGCGTAATCTTCGCCAGAAAACCCGGCGACGGCTCGGCCCGGGAGCAAGCCGCTTCTTGTCAGCGAGTACTGGGTGGGGATGCCAATATTGCGCTCGAATATGCGACCAAACGCTATCGCAGCAATCTGATCAACTGGGGAATGATTCCATTTACCGTCGACGCCGGCTTAAAAGAAGCGTTCGCCGTCGATGATCTGCTGTATATACCGGCGATCCGCGAGGCCATTGCCGGCGGAGCGGAGCGGGTACAGGCGCATATCATCAACAGCTCAGGCCGTAAACCGGTTGAATTGCAGTTGCATAATCTTTCGCAGGAAGATCGGGCAATTATTCTGGCGGGCTGCCTGGTCAATTATTATGCAGGGTAAAGCCCGGCCGGCTGCAGTGTCGGCCGCAAGGTTTTAGCTAAGATTTAAATAAAAAGGAGCGAACTCTAATGGTAACTTTCATGGCATACGCATTAATCGCGGTATTCATGATTTTGATTATGAAGAAAAAACTGACTCCCTTTGTTGCACTTGCTGTCGTACCGGTCTTGTTTGGCATTATCGGCGCTTTACTGGGCCTATGGTCTCCTGATATTGGCAAATTTGCCCTGGAAGGTTTAAAAACCACTTCCGTTACCGCAATCATGCTGTTATTTGCCGTCCTGTTCTTCACAACAATGATTGACGCCGGTTTATTCGATCCCCTTTCCAATGCGATGATCCGCTTTGCCAAAGGCGACCCGTTAAAAGTAATGGTAGCGACAGTGCTGCTGTCAGCAGGCGTATCCCTGAACGGCGACGGTACGTCCACCATGATTATTGTCTGCTCGGCCATGGTGCCGATTTATAAAAAACTCAATATGAAAATGCTTGATCTGGCTGTTTTGACCATTCTTTCCCATTCGGTCCTGAATTTGCTGCCGTGGGGAGGCCCCACGGCCCGGGCGATTGTGGCGTTAGGCCTGAATGAAGCTGAAGTTCTGCGCGGCCTTGTGCCGATCATGATTGCCGCTGAACTGTACATGCTTGGCGTAGCTGTGTATATGGGACTGAAAGAAAGAAAACGCTTAGGCATTACGCAGTTTGACGATGCACAGCTTAATGCTATGATGACAATTACGGACCCCGCTGTGCAAAGCCTTCGCCGCCCTAAGATGCTGTGGATAAATCTCGTGATTGTCATCGTGGCCATTGTGTTGTTGGTTGAGGGCTCAATAAAGTCCGCCATTGTCTTTCTCCTCGGCACTACCCTGGCCTTATTGGTCAATTATCCGGATGTTAAAGAACAGCGGGCCAGAATTGAAGCCAATGCCCCTGATGCGCTGCAGGTCAGCCTGGTGATTATCAGCGCCGGCATCTTCATGGGCATTCTCAACGGCACCGGCATGTCCAACGCCATTTCAGACAGTATGGCGGCAATCATTCCTGAGAGCCTGGGTAAATACTGGGGCTTGCTGACCGCGGTCATTGCCAGTCCGGGAACGGTATTTTTAAGCAATGACGCTTTTTATTACGGCGTTTTGCCCGTTTTAGCCAAAGCCGGGTTCAATTATGGCTTTACACCGCTGCAGTTGGGATTTGCCTCGCTTTACGGGCAGGCCTTTCATCTGCTGAGCCCACTTGTTCCCTTTATTTATGTCTTGCTGCGGCTGACCGATGTTGACATGTGGCAGTGGCAAAAGAAGAGCGCGATTTACGCCACAGGCATCTTCATTATTTATGTAGTGGTTGGCAGCATGATCGGGCTGTGTCCGGTGTTTGTTTCCTGAGAACCCCCAGCCAAATGCTTCGCCTTGGACGGGGCTTTTCGGAAAGTTATTTAAAATTCAATAGCAGAAATAAACGTTAAAAATGCAAGCTTACACTATCATGAGTGTTAGCTTGCATTTTCCATACCATTATTTGAGCATCAACAGTGTCAAGGAACAGGTTATCAACACGTATTTCCATTTAATAAGTCAATGCCCAAAAACATAATAGAGCTACGCCCTGTCCCGATCTTTAAGCTTGCGGTAACTGCTCAAGAGTTGCCGCAGGGATAAAGGAAATATCAATAATCAGCTAGAACAATAAGATTAACAATAGATATAAGGGTGAGGTAACATGGAAGTCTCACGGAAAGAAAAAAACAGTTACGGTAAGAACATCACGGTGGTCAAGCAAAATGAAGCATGTACCGTATATCAAATGAAAGACGGATCCGGCGAGGGTACTATGACCTGCTACCAGGTGTTTCCCGGCATTGATCTGATCTATAATGATTTTCATATGCCCGGCTGTTTTTCCGAATTTCAGCCGAAAGTAAACATGCTGGGTATTGATCACTGCCGGGAGGGGCGCATTGAGTGGGAATTTCAGAACGGCTCCTATCTGTATTTAGCCCAAGGCGACCTGCAGATTAGTTCAAAAGACAACCATACGGCCGGCTTCGGCTTTCCTCTCAGCCATTATCATGGAATTACAGTGGCAATCTATATTGACGAAGCATTACCAGCGCTAGCCGCTGTTTCTGAAGGGTTTCCGGTTGATATAACTACCTTGCGCGAAAAATTCTGCACCGGTAAACGACCCTTTATTATGCGCGCGCAAGACTCCATTCAGCATATTTTCTCCGAGCTTTACACTGTGCCTGAGCAAATCAAAAAAACCTACTTTAAAATCAAGGTGCTGGAACTGCTGCTGTTTTTGAGCACTGTTGAAGCGCCCTCCGACAGCGGCGATGAGCGCCGCTATTTCCCCCGGAGTCAGGTAAACGCCGTAAAGGCGGTCATGAATTACATCTGTGAAAATCTTGACCGCCGCTTTACGCTTAAGGAACTGTCAGATCGCTTCTGTCTTCCCCTCACTACGCTAAAGCTTTGTTTTAAAGGCGTTTACGGCTGTTCCGTTCAAGCCTACCTGCGCTCCTACCGGATGCAGGCGGCGGCGCTGATGTTGCGCCAGAGCAAGGACAGCATTGCTGTAATCGCCGGCAAAGTCGGTTACGACAATGCTAGTAAATTTGCTGCCGCCTTTAAATTGGTGACCGGACGGTCACCCCAGGAATACCGGAAATCTGTTGTCTGAATGGAGCGACTGCCCTGCTTATGGAGTAGATACTGGCAACAAAACCAACTATACTACGGATTGACCGTTGTTTACGGTCAATCCGTAGTATAGTTTTATGGGAGACGCATAGTTCCCAATATATTAAACACTGAGGAGTGAATACCGTGCAAACAAAGCATTGGTTGAGAACGGTTTTTTCTTTTGCCGCGGAGTGCCGCTGGAAGATGACGACTGCGGTACTGTGCGCCATCTTCAGCGTCGCCGGCGGGTTGCTGCCTTATATCGGCGTATATCAGATCATCCTTTTGTTCCTTGACGGTCGCCCCACGGTTGCCGCTATTTGGCTCTGGGTGGCCGTCTGCCTTGCCGGCCATGTTATTAAACTTCTGTTTTATGCCCTGTCAACGCTGTTGGCTCATTATTCCGCTTACAGCATCCTGGAAAACATGCGCTTGCGGATTGCCGACAAACTGCTGAAGGCTCCCCTCGGCACGGTGCTGAACCAGCCGGCCGGTAAACTGAAAAATATTATTATCGACCGGGTGGAAAGCATTGAAGTCCCGCTGGCCCATATGATTCCCGAAGGCATCTCCAATCTGCTGCTGCCGCTGGCCGTGTTTGCCTATCTTATGATGATTGACTGGCGTATGGCTTTGGCGGCCATGCTCACCGTCCCAATCGCCGCTGCGGCCTATGCAGTCATGCTGAGAAGGTTCAACCGCCGGTACGCCGATTATATGGCGGCGAGCAATCAGGTAAACAGCGTCATTGTCGAATACATTGAAGGAATTGAAGTCATTAAGGCGTTTAACCAGTCCGCCGCCTCTTATGAGAAGTTCGAACAGGCGGTAGAATCGTTTAAAAAGTATACCCTCAACTGGTTCCGCAGCACCTGGAAGCCCATGAACTTTGGCGGTTCGGTCCTTCCTTCCACCCTGCTGGGGACGCTGCCGGCCGGCATGATTCTGTACCTTAACGGCTCACTAAGCCCGGGAGACCTTACCATGTGCTTGATCTTATCTCTGGGCATCGTCGGTCCATTGACCAGCTTTACGGTGCTTGTCAATGACGCCAAAGCGATAGAACACGCAGTGAAGGATGCCGACGTACTGCTCAAGCTGGCGGAACTCCCAGAAGCAGACAAGCCGGTGCAACTGAACGGATTCGATATTGAACTGGCTCATGTAAATTTTTCCTACAACAGGGTTGGATCTTCCCCGGCCGACACGACAGAAAACGTGCTGCACAACATCAATGTAAAGCTCCCCCAGGGCAGCTTTACGGCACTGGTTGGCCCCTCCGGAGGGGGCAAATCAACAGTGGCGCGGCTGATTGCCCGGTTTTGGGATGCCGGCGGCGGCCAAATCACCATTGACGGAATGCCAATTCAGCAGTTGCCGCCGACCCAGCTTGCCAATACTATCAGTTTTGTAACGCAGGATAATTTCCTGTTCAATTGTTCGCTGCGGGACAATATTCGCATGGGAAATCCCCGGGCTTCCGACGAAGATGTGCTGGCGGCGGCGCGAGCGGCCTGTTGTGATGAGTTCATCAGCCGGCTGGAAAAAGGGTATGATACCGCTGCCGGGGAAGCGGGAAAAAAACTATCGGGCGGCGAAAAACAGCGCATCGCCATTGCCAGGGCGATGCTGAAAAATGCGCCAGTCGTCATCCTGGATGAAGCCACCGCCTTTACCGATCCGGAAAGCGAAGCCAAGCTGCAAACAGCCATTGCCGCGCTCACCAAAGGTAAAACTTTGCTGGTCATAGCCCACAGACTTTCCACCATCAAACATGCCGACCAGATCATCGTCATGGAAAAAGGCCGCATTGCCGCTACCGGCAAGCATGCTGAGCTGCTTGCGAGCTGCAAGCTGTATCAAGCGATGTGGACAGCCCATATCGGCGCCAAACGCTGGGCGGCCAACCAGACCGAACCGGTGACTAGCGAGGTGAAGCATTGTGTATAAAGCCGTCAAACGGATCATTGCCTGGTCCGGGCAGCGCAAAAGCCGCTTGTATGCTGGCTTTATCTATTCTTTTTTTCATACCATGTTTACCGCTCTGCCGATCATGGCCGCCGCTTACGGACTCAGCCTCATTCTAGAGGACAGAAACGGTGCGGCTGAACTGACCTCAGCCCACATTCTTAGTCTGGCAGGCTTTGTCCTTTTCGCCGTTGCCGGCAGATTCTGGTTTGCCTATCTGCGGGCCGCCGCGCAGGAGAGCGTAGGCTATGAAACGGCGGCTGAACAGCGACTGGCAATTGGCGCTGCCCTAAAACGGGTTTCCCTGAGTTTCTTCAATGAGAAAAGTGCCGGTGAAATCGCTGCGGCTATCACCACCGATCTGTCATTTCTGGAGCTGTTCGGCATGAAAATGATTGACACTGTGGTAAACGGCTATATCAGCGCCCTGACCCTGGTGTTTTGCTTATCTTTTTACAATATATGGATTTCTCTCATTGCAGCGGCCGGAATTTTGCTGTCAGCCCTGTTTTTGAGTTTGCTGTCGAAGAAAAGCTGGAAAAACGCTCCTGTCCGGCAGCAGGCGCAGGACAATATGGTGGCAGCTACCTTTGAATATATTCGGGGAATGCCGGTAGTAAAGGCGTTTCATCAAAGCGGAGTATCCAGAGAGGGAATTGCGCGGGCCTATCGCCTGAACAAAACTATCAGCGAAAAAATCGAAAAAAACTTTGTTCCTTACAATTGTCTCCATTTGCTGGCGCTTAGGGTGGCGGCTACAACAATGGTTCTGGCTGCGGCACTATTTACGCTGAACGGAACAATGGAGCTTCCGATCATGCTCATGACGGCTATTTTCTCCTTTGTCATCTTCGGGCAAATTGAATCTGTCAATAACGCCGCGCATGTTCTGAGAATCATCGACGCCGTACTGGATAAGCTAGCCGGAATCGAAGCTGCGGCCTACATTGATCAAAATGGCCGGAATATAGAACCATCCGCCTATGATATCCGGTTCCAGAATGTAACCTTTGCGTATGAACAGCGGGCGGTATTAAAAAAAGTGTCGTTCTTCATCCCGGAAAATACGACGGCCGCCATTGTCGGCCCATCAGGCAGTGGCAAAACGACAATTTGCAATCTGCTCGCCAGGTTTTATGACGTCGATCAGGGCAGCATCGCCGTAGGCGGCGTCGATGTAAAGACGATGACCTGCGACAGCCTGCTGAAAAATATCGCCATGGTATTTCAAAACGTCTATTTATTCCGTGATACCCTACGGAATAACATCCGCTTCGGCAAACCGGAAGCCAGCGATGCGGAAATTATCGCCGCTGCCCAAAAAGCCTGCTGCCATGACTTTATTATGGCGCTTCCCGACCAGTACGACACCGTCATCGGCGACGGCGGGTGCACGCTTTCGGGCGGTGAAAAGCAGCGGATCTCCATCGCCAGGGCAATGCTGAAAAACGCTCCCATTATCCTGCTGGATGAAGCCACCGCCAGCGTGGACCCGGAAAACGAACACGCCATTCAACAGGCAATCAGCAGCTTAGTGCAGGGCAAAACGATGATTGTCATTGCCCACCGCCTGGCCACCATCCAAAATGCCGATCAGATCCTGGTCGTGGCTGACGGGTGCATCGCACAACAAGGAACTCATGAGGAACTGCTCCGACAGGAAGGCGTTTACAAACGCTTCTTAGCCCTGCGGCAAGCAGCCGAAGGTTGGAGTATATGAGTCGAAAAAAGCTGTCGCAAAAGAAAATGACTATAGAAGATAAAGACGGCAATCGGTAGCCGTCTTTGGTTGTAAAACGCATGAAGAGAACACCATTGCAGTTACCGGTTCAGATATTCACTGGGACTAACGCCGAATTTCTTACGAAAGGCCAGGGCAAAATAGCTCGCATTGGAATAACCAATAAAAGAAGCCGCTTCCCCTGCTTTCAGTTTTTTCTCTTCCAGTAATTGCCTGGCTAATTCCAGCCGCTTGTCTACAATATAAGCATGCACCGTTTGCCCAAACAGCTGCTTAAAGCCAATTTTTAGTTTAAATTCATTAAGACAAATCTGCTTGGCTAAAACCGCCAGGGTCGGCGGTGAAATGAAATTACGGTCTAGGATTTGCCTGGCCTGAACAATACTGGTTACATCCTGCCGGGACAGGTTTGTACCATCATTGACCGTCCTTCCTCTTTGCTCTACTGTCTCATTCAGATAAATAGCCAGCAATTCCAGCAGCTTCCCTTCCATATAAATGCGTTTTACCGATTGCTGGTAAGGACAATGAATAAGTTGATGCAACACGGTCTTGAGCGCAGGCGACAACTGATAAGTGGCAAAAGCCGTGCTTTTTCCCTGAAAGTAATTGCCGCTTATTCCCCCAACCTTAGCGGGATCAAATTCCACCGTGATAATTTTGTAACGGAGATTGGGCTGAAATTTTACCTGCCTCAAATCTCTGGCGTTAAAAGCCAGAAACTGAGTGGTATTTACCGTGAGTTCTTCTTCTTCCAGGGCAAATTCCCCTGACAGACAAAAATACAGCACTACACGTGGCCGGTTAAAACTGGCCCCGCCGCAGATGCTGTCACAAAAATTCAGTTCAGTTTCTTTGATTTGAGCGAAAGACCCGGTATACAGGCTTATGACCTGTCCATCGCCAAACGTTGAAGACATCCGAATACAATTGGTATTGCTGCCGGGCGAATATAACACATATTTACTGTTATCAGCCAAAACCCAGTGTTCTTCCGTCGCTTTACTTTTTGTCTCCCTGCTTTGCAATCCGCTCATCATACCCTCCCTTTGCTCAAACTGCGCCTGGCGGCTCCGCCGCACAACACAGGACATTCCCTGAAACAAGCAAAAACTACCGGCGGATGATTATTATTATCAATTATAGCATTATTAAATTTGAGATTCAAGGCAATTTGATGAGGAATGCTTACTGCCACCTGCCAAATGATCGCAATCAGGGCCGATCACTGCAAGCCCGGTCATTTCATTAGGCGGCATATGAAGTTTATTCGTAAAATGTTGCCTGTGGATGCATAAAAGTCAGCAGAAAAGCAATTGCTTCTCTGCTGACTTCTTACATTATATCCGCTGATCAATACCTAAGACAACCTGTCTGCCCGGCATCGGATACAAGCCGGTAAATCCGCTGGAATTGCCGTAAGCGCCATGCAGTTCATAAGCTTCGTCCGTCAGGTTGAACACCTTCAGATAAATACGGGTGGTCGGATTAGGTTTATAAATTACCCCCAGGTCGGTCACCCAGTAATTTGAGGCCGTAAAGGCCTGACGATTTCGCCCGGTAGCTCCCCGAAGCGCGAAATCAGCCGCCCATTTGTCCTGTTCATACTGCAATCCCAGCCGGTAGCCATGTGGCTCGTTGTTGTTGATTTCTTCCCTCTTGGTTTCTCCGTCTTCCTCAATTTTTATATAAGAATAGCCTGCTGTTGCCTGCCACTGCGGCGACAGTCTGTGCTTGAGGCTCAGGTCCAGGCCCTTTCGCTTCAGCTCATTGACATTTCTCCATTGATACTTATTCTGGCCAACCTCAACAAAGTCAAGCGCATCGTCAAGCCGGCTGCTGAACACGCTCGCCTGCAGCTCGGTGCCCTGACTCAGGCGGGTATTCACGCCCAGCGTGATCACATCGCCCGTTTCCGGCTTAAGCTTCAAATTGGGAACCATGAAGCCGCTGCCGTAAACATCGGCAATAAACGGCGTTTTGAAAATCTGGCCCCAGGATGCATACACATTGGTCGTCTCGTTTAACTCGCGGTTTGCCGTAACTCTGGCCGTGGTTTTATCGCCGAACAGGGTATAATCGTCATAGCGCACCCCGGCCGTCAGCGACCAGTTCTGCGGCAGCCGCCAGTTGTTCTCCACAAAAAAGGCCCGGTTGGAAATCTTTTTGCCCTTATAATTGTAGCCCGTTACCCCCATAAAGGGAATATCATACTCCTTGGAGTCAGCCGTCACCTGCCGCCAGGAAGCGCCGCCCAGCAGAGTATGACTGCCGCTGAGCTGCCAGGTCTGCTGCCATTCGGCGCCGTCGGCCTGATTGGTATAGGACTGACTGTTAAAATAATAGTCCGGATAAAACATGTTCATATGATTGTTATAATCATAACTCAAGTAATTGCGGTATACCCGGATAAAGCTGTTGGCTTTTTCTCCCTGATTCCAGCGATACGTCAGCGAAACGTTGTTTTCCGTATAAGTTTTGACTATATTAGCGAAATAGTTAGTATTTCCGCCGGAAGCAACATAAACATCATAATCAGGCATAACGTTAAAGCCCTTTTGCCCGTCCATATGATCAACCGTCAGCGTCAGCAAACGGCCATTGCCCAACTCCTTGTCCAGCCGGAAATTCACTTTATCCTGGTCAAGCGCGGTGTTGGCCGCCCTTGCATCCTTTTTGCCGCTGAAGCCGCTGTGAAACTGGTAGTCATCCTGACGTTCCCGTTCAACATTCAGACGGAAACTGACATCGCCGTTGCTGTCCTCGGTTGTCAGCCGGTAACGGCGCAGTCCCCAGTTGCCGGCTTCCGCTGAATAACGGGTCACCGGACCGTCGCTTTTGCGCGTGATAATGTTGATTACCCCGCCTACCGCGTCGCTGCCGTACAGCGCGGAAGCCGGTCCCCGAACAATTTCAATTCGTTCAATGTTGTCCACAGGAGGAAGATTGCCCATATCGGCGCCCGACTGCCCCATATGCATGCCGCCGCCCTTCCAGTTGACTTCACGCCCGTCGACCAGCACCAGCACGCGGACGTCGCCATTAATGGTCGGAACACTGGCGGTACGGTCGTTCTGTATACTTATGGTGGTGTTTTTCAGGGCGTCAGGAACGCTGACGGCTCCGCTTCTTTCAATTTCCTCGCGCGTAACCACCGTTATGCTGGCGCCTGTTTCCGTCTTTTTCATCGGCATCCTGCTGGCCGTCACTACATACTCGTCAAAACTGAACTCCTGTTCCTGCTCTTCGGCGGCAAAAGCCGCCGTACTATAAAGCAGTACTACCCCGCCTGCCAGAACGCAGGCCAAACGCCGTTTTTGTCTTTTTTTCATCATAAACCACCCCATTCATTAGTCACACCACTAAAAAATCATCTGTGAGATTATTTAAAATTATACAATGCCGGCTTTACTAAAATGCGACTGAATCAGCCGCCTGCCCCATAGACTGCCCAAATAAGCGGAAACAACCGTCAGCAGGCAGATAAGCGCAAACATGGCCGGATTCATCAAATCCAGGCAGCCCTGCAGCACCGCCAGTTGTTCGCTTCCGTTCGGCGCCTGCTGCGCCAGATAAGCCTCTTTCATAAAGGTAAGGGGAAAGCCCTCCCCGACGGCGAAGCCCAGCATATAGCAGGCAAAGCCGGTTGCGGCGGCGGCAAAGCTTTTCCGGCCCAGCAGTCGAAAGACGCCCTCGGCCAAAACGCCTCCGGCAAAAATACTCAGTCCAAAAACGCCGGCCGGAGCCATATTCAGCATAACCAGCCCCAGCAGCGCTCCGCTAATGATGAAAATTCCATGCAGCGGCGCTTTAGCGATCATCAGCATAAAAATAATGCCTCCCGGAATGGCTAAAAGGATCGGCATTAAAACCAAAATCACCGGAACCAGTCCAATAGTAAAACCCAGCAATAGGCAAATTCCAATAAATAACGCATTAAAAATACCAATGGTAATTAAGTAACGTACAGCCTGATTATTTTGCGGAGCTATGGCAATTCCTCCCTTTCTTCGTATTTATAAAGCTCCGGCAAATGCCGGTCGCTCAGCCGACCGTGTTCCGACAAATGGTAAATCTGGTCAAAAGTGGCTGCTGCAAACTCAGTGTCGTGAGTAATTACAAAAATACAACGCCCATCCCGGGCCAGTTTCTTGATCATGCCGCTGACTTTGGCCATGTTTTCTCCATCCAGTCCGCTGGTAGGCTCATCCAGAAACAATAAACCGGCATTTCGCATACAAGCCACAGCAATTGCCAGACGCTGCTTTTGTCCACCGGAAAGAGCCGCGGGATGAGCTGATTTTACGCAGTCAAGCTGAAAGAAGCGAAGATACTCTTCCGCCTTGTTCACCATATCGGCGGATGCCTTGCTGCCCAGCAAAAGTTCCTCCCATACACTTGGTGCAAACAGCTGATAGTCCACATCCTGCATCACATAGAAGGACTGGCGCCGGCGAGTCCGGCTGCCGGCCGGAACCCCGTCAATCAGAATTTTTCCTTTGGCCGGTTTTTCCAGTCCCATCAGCACCCGCAGCAATGTGCTTTTCCCTGCCCCGTTTGTCCCCATAATACCAATGACTTCTCCGCGATCAGCCTGTAAAGAAATATCATTCAAAACCGGTGTTCCTCTGTTGTAGCCAAAGGAGATATCCACAGCCTCTAAAAAAGGCGCCTTCACTGCCGAGCCAGTCTCCTTGATTCCCGGGCGCAGGACCGGCCTGTCCAGGCCGCGAAAGCCCTTATTACGCAGCCACTGCGCCGGTTTTGTAAAAAAAGAGTTAGCGCTGTATTCCTCTTTCCATAGCCCGCCCTCCAGAAGAACTACGCGGTCGGCCGACCCTTTCAAGTAGGAAAGCCTGTGCTCGGCAATAATGATCGTATGGCCCTGGGCTTTGAGTGTTTTCAATATCGCCGCAAGCTGCTCCGTTCCAGCGTCATCCAAATTGGCGGACGGTTCATCCAAAACGTAAACTTGCGGCCCCAGCGCATAAACGGAGGCGATCGCCACTTTTTGCTTTTCTCCGCTGGAGAGAGCGAACAGCGATCTGGTCAGCAATCCGCCGAGGCCCAGTTCCCGAACAGCCGTTTGAATTTGCTCCTGCATGACGCGCCGATCGAGCCCATAGTTTTCACTGGGAAAAGCAAGCTCACTCAGTACCTGCAAGGTAAAAAACTGGGAACGCGGGTCCTGAAAAACAGAACCCGTCGTGCGGGCGATTTCCCGGATGGACGCTGTCTTGACATTCCGGCCCCCGATAATAACCTCGCCCCGTAATTCAGCGTCAAAAAAATGGGGAATCAGGCCGTTTATCAAACGGGTTGCCGTCGTTTTTCCACAGCCGCTCTTGCCAGCCAGGACAACAAATTCCCCTGGTTTGACCTGCAGACTGAAATCGGTAAGCGATTCCCTGCCGCTGCTCCTGTAAGTCACGTATACATGCTGGAATTGAATCACCGTCTTTTCCCGTTCCCCTTTCTATGCAAACCTCAAAAACAACTGCTGCAGCGTTTTTTCCGGATAGGCTTCTATCTAAATGGTAGATAATGAAACAAAACAAACAGCGCGGCAATCATTGCCCAAACACTACAGCAAACGGCATCGCTTTTCTCAAACCGGACTTCGCTGAAGGAGGTCCTGGCACATCGCTCATCAAGTCCCTTGCACAACGCCGCCGCCGACAATTCATCCGCCAACTTGGCGCTGCGGATCAGCAGCGGAATCATCATCATTTCAACCGTCCGCCCAGGGTGCAACGCCATTCCGGCGAAGGAAACGTTAAGTCCTCTCATTGTCATACTGTCCCTGATATACTTGATTTCCCCCTGCAGCGTGGGAATATAGCGATAAACCACCGCCAAAGGAATGATGAGCATTTTCGGTATGTGCATCTGCCCCAGAGCGGTCATTAGTTCATTCAAAGGAGCTCTTTCCAAAAGGATGACGTAAGCCATGTAAACAGGAATAAGTCGGAAAATCAGAAGAATGAGCATTGAAAATACCATACTGACCGATTGTACCGGCAAAAAGCGGAAAAATTCAATGAGCACCAGCAGCACCGCATAGGCTGCGCTAAAAGCAAGCGCTGCCGCCGTCATTTTTTGCCAGGCCATAACAGCGCTAAGAAAGATAAATAAAACAAACAGTTCAAGCCGGCTGCCGCACAAAAAAGTCAGTAATGAGACGATGATAATTAAAAACAGCCATACCCGCGGATCAGGCTTGGACGCCTTAAAATCAATGACCTCTGTCATCATGTCCTCCTTTCCGCAAATTTGATAACGATTATCTGTTTCATTGTTTAATTATACCTAGTTAAAAAAGAACGCTTCTACCTGTAAACGGATTTGATGAACAGTAAACGGATTTTTTACTATTTGCCAGCAAACATACCTCACGGCTTAAAAAGAGGATATCGTCCGGCACTGCGAATTACCGGACGATATTATGCTCAGGACCATAACGTATGAGTGTTCAATCCCGGTTTAAGGGTGCTGCTATCATTTGAGCAAGGTTACTCACCTTAGGTTCTTCCTCAATGCAAGTAAAATGGTTCCCTTCGATTTCGGCCACGTCCAAGTCGCCAAGACAAATTTCCCGCCAGAAGTCAGCGGTCATTTCATTTGGTCCAGGCAAAAAGCTAAAGGGTTCCAAAGTCAGTAGCAAACGGATATTCCCCAGATAAGGCGCAGGTGTAAAGCACGCAGCCTTGAAACTCTGACAATAAACCTGAAACAGACCTTCAGCCATTTCGACCGGCATTTGCTCACCATGAACAGTATTCATTGTATTGACATAAGCTGTAAAACGTTCTCTTTTACTAAGAAGCGACAAGCGCCGGAATAACGCGCCAACCTGATCCAGTTCTTCATCACCGCCAATTGTGCAAACAGCTCCTGGCGGAACATGGTTGTCATGCTTTGCAAGAAGCTGTAAAAAACCCCGCGCCAAAGCCGACTGTCCAACTGCGCCAAACCCAGCCTGTTCAAAGCTGATCTTCAGATTGGCGACAAACAGCGCTTCTATAAGAAGGTCATCCTTAATCTCAAAAAGCATAGGCGGAATATCAATAAGTACCAAATCCGCCAGGTCTACCCCATTTTCCACCAAACGCCTGGCAACTTCAACGGCGATCAACCCTCCCATAGAATAACCGATCAGCTGCATTTTCTTGTAGCCGCTGGCGAGCAGGCGCGAGGCATAATCATCGGCTACGGCTTCTATGAGTTTCTCCGGTTCATGCGCGCAGTACCGTTCAGTATCCGCGATAGCAACCCCCATTACGCAGCCCAGATTCTGCGCTTTAAGATGTTCCAACAGCCGCCGGAAGGTGTCCATCGTACCTAGAACGGCGTGGAAAACAACTCTGAGCAGCCCGGTCTCCTCTCCGCCGAAATTAGTAAGCACCGCATTGCTGGAGCTTGTGCTTTGCGCTTCCGGCAACAGCTTATCATTGGAAAGCTCCGTTTTCTGGCGATAGGAACGGATAAACTCGGCTAAACCGGCAATTGTTGGAAAGTTGAGCATTTGCCTAAGTAAAACGTCATACGGAATTTGGCCGTAAGCAGCATCCGCCATAAACCGGTCCCGCAACCTCCCGGCCACTTGCGCCATGATCAAAGAGTCAGCGCCATAATCGTAGAAGTTTTGATTTCTTCCCAGCGCAGAAACGCCTAACGCCTCAGACCAGAGTCTGGCAAGCTGTGCTTCAAGCAAATCCTTGCTTTTTTCAGACGGTTCCGTGTCCAAATTTCCTGCAATTTGGGCAGGTCGCCACTTGGCCAATTCCTTTCTGTCAAGCTTTCCATTCCCTGTAAGCGGCAGTTCGTCAGCAATCTGCAGATGGGAGGGCAGCATATAACCCGGCAGGCGGTTAGCAAGAAACTCCATTAATTCCGGCGCGCAAACCGGAATCTTGTCCTGTTTTAACCGTTTGGCGAATAGATGGACGCCCAAAGCAGTAAGCTTATGGCCTGCCTCAGGCAGGGCTAAAACAGGTCCATCACCGTACTCTTTTAGCACCTCCAGCCAATCGCGCCGGTTCAGATAAGAAGAATATCCCGCCCGCAAGCTATCCCCGGGTTCTGTCATCATAAACGCTTGAGAAATTAGAATCCAGGCGTGTTCCTCCGTTGGTTCGGTAAATACCAGCCAGCCGCCCGGACAAAGCAGCTCCTTTACCCGGTTCATGCTAGCCGGAATATCACGGGCGTTTTCCAGTACCCCGGCGGCTAATACAACATCGAAGCTGTTTGGCGTCAAACCTTGCGCCCGATAGTCCTTATCTACATCAAAAATACCAAAGCGGACTCCCGGGAACTGTCCGAAGCGAGATTTGGCCGCTGGAAGAAAAAAGGACACGGCATCAGTAAAAAGATAATCGATTTCTACTCCATCAAGAGCTTGCAGTATCCTTTCCGTAGTCGCTCCTGTGCCGGCTCCAACCTCCAAAATCCGTAATGGCTGACCCGGCTTGCCTGCTGCAATGCGTTTTAAAAGTGTACTCATGCAGTCATTCAGATAGTTGGCCATTACATGATCAATATAGATAGCCTGCACATATTCAGTTCTGCCTTCCGGAAACAACAGGGATGCCGGATCCTGCCGCCCGCTCAGCAAATTCAGCAGTTCATCGGCATTACGACGAATATAGGCGATAAACTTCGCCGAGCCAAGCTTTTCATTCCAAGCCGCCTCAGCCTGCCGCCAATATCCAGCTACTGTCTTTATGTCGGCAGCGTTCGGGCAGCTAAACTGTTGTTCAGGGTTTTCCAGCAGCAAACCGGCATCGGCCAGCTTGGCGATCCAGCGCCGTACCAGCCAGTGAAATGGAGGCAGTATGCCATCGGCCTGCAGAATGTCTTCAATAGTATAGGCAGCATCACAACTGGAAAACAGCCCTAAACGCCTTAGCGTATACAGCATTGTATGGAGAGCTGCTTGTTCAAGGCATTGTGCCGCCCAATCAACCTCAGCCTTGTCGAGACCGGTTGCTACAGCATCGGCCAGTTCATTAATTCCGGCTGTTAAGGCCTGAAATGCCGATTGCTCCGCATCGCTTTGCCGTTCTTGCGTACGGATTTCGGCAACAGCCAATAACTCTTTATCATTACCGGAGCCATCAATTGTAACGCCGGCGGCTGAAACAGCCGGATGTTTTAGCAGCACGGCCTCAATTTCACCAAGCTCAATTCGATGCCCTTTGATTTTAACCTGATTGTCTCTCCGTCCCAGGAACTCAATCTCGCCGCCAGGTGTATATCGCCCCAGATCCCCGGTGCGGTAAAGCCGCTGTCCATCTTCAGGATGGAGGAAAAAACGTTCTGTGGTAATTTCAGGATCGCCCAGGTAGCCTTCTGCCAAACCCAAACCTGTAATATACAGTTCTCCGGCAACCCATACAGGACAATCACGCTTGGCCGTATCCAGCACACGAAACCCTTGGTTTGCCAGCGGTCGGCCGTAGGGAATGCTGCACCATCCGTCTTCAAGCCCCTTATAGACATGATAAATAGACCAAATGGCCGCTTCAGTGGCGCCACCCAGGCTAACAACCTGCACGCCCGGCAAACGTTGACCAACCATATCCGGCAGAGTCAGCGGAATCCAGTCGCCGGAAAGCAGGGCCAGACGCAATTGCGGCAGCGAGGCCGTCTGCTCTGAATGTAAATAAGTAATCAGCATCTGCATCAAGGCCGGTACGGAGTTCCACACAGTAACCTCATACCGGGACATAAGCTCAACCCAGTGTGACGGATCGTTGCGTCTGTCAGAATCGGGATAAACCACAGCGCCTCCTGCTATCAAGGGACCAAAGATATCATACACCGACAGGTCAAAACTCAGCAGGGCCAAGCCTAGGACCCTGTCGCTCTGAGTAACCCCGAAGCGGCGATTTATATCAGCTACGGTATTGGCGGCCGCACGGTGGCTGATCACTACGCCCTTGGGGGTTCCGGTGGAGCCGGAAGTATAGATAATATAAGCAGGCAAATCAAGATGCTCTTCACCTGAAACGACGGGAGTACGCCGCGCCTCTAATTTGTCCACTTCTATTGTTTGTACCGTCTCCGGCCAGCTTAACCAAGCGGCTGAGCACGTCAAAGCAAACCGCACATTTGCCTGCTCCAGCATAACCGCCCGCCGCAATTCCGGCTGCTTTATGTCAATTGGAACATAAACGGCTTCTGCCAGCAATACCCCGAGTACTGCCGTAACTTGGTGCACGCCCTTATCCATAACAATTGCTACCCGGTCCTGAACCGTACAACCCCGCTGCTTTAATTCTTCCGCCACAGCCGCCGCCCGTTGAACCAGCTGAGCATAACTGACCTGTTCCCCGGAATCAATAACCGCTGCAAGATCCGGCGTTTTTTCCGCCTGAGCCAGCACCTGACGATGCAGTTGCCGCACCGGAAAAATTTCTTTGGTGGCATTGATTTTTTGTCTTTCAGCCAATTGCCAATCAGGCAAAGCTACGTTTTCTTCCGTTTCCCAGACCTGTCGTGTTCCGGCCAGCGCCCGCAACAGTTTTTCAAACGCAGCGAACATATCGTCCGCCATTCCGTCCGGAAAAACGCCTTCACGTACATCCCAGTTGACTTGCAGCCCGGCCGGACTGTCCATCGCCTGACAATCAATGAAAACCTGTGGAGTCTGGCTAACGCCGAACCCGCCCAGTTCGCCCTGCAGACGCTTTTCTGCTGAAGCCTCAACCAGGCCGATAGCGCTGGTAAACACCAACGGCATCAAGGCGGCTTCCCGACCGCTCCGGCGCGCTACTTCCCGCAGAACTTCCACTCCGGAAAATAGACGATGCTCCAAATCCCTTAGTAATTGTTTCTGTAAGCGTTTCGCCTGCTCTGTAAAGGAATTTTTGCTGTGCCAGTCAATTGCCAGCAAGCTGACAGATGTGAAATCGCCTACAATATCGTTAACCTGCGGATGCAGCGGCAACCGGTTCAGCAAAGTAAGATTCAGACAAAACTCCCTGTTCTCGCTCCATCTTTCGATTACAGCCGCATAGGCGGCTAATACTACTGCTGTTGGCGTTAAGCCCGCCTGCTGGGCATATTGCTTAAGACTGTCCCAGCTCTTTTTATTCAAACGCAGCATACGCCGCCGAAATCTTACGGCTGCAGTTTTTTCCTGTTGCCTGGCTAAAGGCAGAACCGGAGCTGATGGTAAAGCGGCTATCCGCTGAAGCCAGTAGGCTTTATCGCGCAAATAGGCCGTGCCTTCCCGCATATTCCGTTCAGCAAGCAGATAGTCACGAAAATGAATTGTAAGCTCGGGCAAGCGCCGCTCAGGCGCTTGATAAAGCACCTCAAATTCCTCTAGAAGTTTCCAAATGCTAAACCAATCGGCAATCAGCAAATCCATAGAAAGGTGCAGCACCGTGTAGTTGCGGGTTTTGGTGACGGCAATATCAAACAACGGCCATTGATCGGTCCGGTAGAGGCGGTGTCCCATTTCTTCCCGGATTTCTTTAAATTTGTACGCTGACTTTTCCTCATCCCAGCCACTGGCGTCACTAAAAGTGATTGCAAAATCAGAAACCGACCGCCTGACCTGCTGGTATCCCTCCGGATGTATGGTCGATCTCAGCATATCATGCCTTTGGATAAGCTGATTCCAGACTGCCTCTGTTCGTTTGGGGTCGAGTTCCTGATAATTCAGTTCCATATAGATATGGCAGGCCACACCGCCGTAGCTGAACAGTCCCTGCCGTCCTAATAAATAAGCCGACTGTACATCGGTAAGGGGGAATGGGTCAAACCGCTCTTCAGGTGCCGACGTGACGGTGGCCGGTACAGCTTCGGACTGCAGCAAATGCAAAAGATCGTTTTTGTAATCTTTTAGCGCCTGCAAATCACTATTTTTTAACAAGCCTTTTGGCGCCCGGTAATGCAGCTTGCCTTGCTCCGCCCATACCGAAGCGCCTTCGCTGCGCAGTCGTGTCAGCAATTCCGCCGGATTGACTTTAGCCTTCTGCAGCATAAATTACACTCCTTTCCGCACAATAAATAGTTTTTGTCCCATCAGAGCAAGCGGATGTTCCTCGCCAGGCAGCATCTTAACATCCTGCGCGCCGGCTTGGCGAAATACATGCAACCACTGCTCTGTGGATAAAAAAGTTGTTTTTGTATTTTTCCTGTCATCTTCCGGGCGGGTCATCATAAATGCCTGTGAAATCAGCATTTCCGGAAACTCGCGCACAGGCTCCGTGATTAACAGCCATCCTCCCGGCGCAAGAGCAAGCATAAGATTCTGCATGGTCTGATTCACGTTGCGGGCATTGTTCAGCATACCTGCCGCAATCACGATATCAAAGGGTTCGGTCAGACCCTGAGAAAAAAGGTTCTCGTCAATGTTGACAACACGAAACTCCATCCAGGGACATTTTTTAAAACGTTGACGCGCTTGGGCCAGAAAAAAATTTGAAATGTCGGTAAATAAGTAGTCAAAACTAATTTGCTCTGCGGCAGCGTTTAAGCTGTTGACAACCACATCAGTAGTAGCTCCAGTCCCGGCGCCAAGCTCCAGTAGATGCAATTTTTCCCTCTTACTGCTATTGACAATGTCCATTACCGTCTCCGCGACCGCCTGGTTAAGAAAGCGTGCGATCATAGTATCACGGTACAAGGCGCTGGCGATGTCCATGCGCCCCTCGGGAAATAATAACAATGCCGCTTGCTGTGCGCCGCTCAGCAACTGGGGAAGTTGTTCAGCATTGCTGATCAAATATTCTATGGTGAGAGGCGAGCCCAGTTTTCCGTTCCACGCCTCTTTCACCAATTCCCACCGGTTAAGCATCATCGCCGCTGTCACCGGTGCGCCCCCCCCAAAGCAACCGTCATACCGGGTGAGCCAGCCACGCTCGGCAAGCAGCTGCAGCCAGCGCAAAACTAAGTGTTGATGGCGGGAAGCCACCTGTACAGTCGAGAAGATATCCTCTATGCGGTATTTCTGCTTTGCCTTATCCAGCGTTCCCTGCGACTGCAACGCAAATAACATGGAAGACAAGGCTGCCTCTTCCAGACGGTTAAGGCATTCACGCACCTGACCGGCATTAAGGCCCGCCATCCCTGCCAGCGGCTTGCCTCCGGCGCATTCCTCCCGCTCTTCGTCAACAGCCGCAGCCGTTTGGTGCAATACGTCCGATGCCAGCGGCTGGTGGATGTGGTGGGAACGCAGGACCGGATAGCCTAATGCGCCGGTCACATCCTGCCACAGACGGGCGACAAGCAATTCCTGCTGCGCTCTTGTATCCATGGATGATCCTTCCCGTATCATGTCTCTCATCATAGTCAGATCCCGGCCAATTGCCTGAGGCCATTGGCGCAGAAGAATGTCCTGATAGCTGTCGGCCGGCGCCGGTCCCAAAAGCTGCGTGCTATGCTCCAATAAATAGCCGGGCGGAGAGACGGAAAACTCACCGGCAAGATCGTGATGCTCAGGAACATGTAAACGCGGTTGCCAAATAACCGGTCCGTGCGTATCCACAAGCGATAAACTACCGCCGTCAACTCCGATGGTCAGGCGGTGCAGCAAGTGAAGATGGTTGTCGGAATCCTGGGGATCTACTTCATTATGTGCTCTCAAGATCATAGGAATATTGCCTAGAACACCAGTTAATAGCTGAAAAGGCCCCTCATTTTTAACCGCCTGATTTACCTTCCAGGGACGCAGGGACGGCAATGCGTCCAGCAAAATGTGCATCAGGGGGAAAGAAACCTGAGTGGCGCAGGCGGCGTCAAGGTACAACGCTTGCTGCAGCTCCAGTATATGCCGTGCGCAAGCAATAAATCGGCGCACGGCAGGTAAATGTACGTATAGATCGCCGGTTCGGAAGTATACGCCGTTTTTTCGCGCCATTCTCAGACAATCAGCCAAATCTTTATGATGAACAGGCTGCTCCTGAATAACGTGAATGCCGCGACTTAACAAGCTTAACGACACCGCAGTGCCATCACCGCCCATAACGCCGGAACGCAGCACCACGCAGGCGAGGTCAGTGTCGGCAGGCAGCTGGCCGACGTCGGTATACAGCTCAATACCGTAGCGTTCGGCGCATTTTTGTGAACGCACACTGCCTTTCGCCAGCAAACCTGTTAATTTAAACTGCCCCGGCAGTGCATTCAGCGCTTCCATATAGAATTGTCCAAACCGCGAACCGCATACCACGGTTCGCAACTGCTGATTGCCGCTCAATTCGTCCCACCTCCGCTTTATTCTCCGTTAGTGTAGTTTCAGCTCAATATTTTGTTCGGTTAATGCCTCGACCACTTTAGCCGCTTCGACCCCTTCGGCTGCAAAAAAACAACCGCTTTTCTCCTGCTTTCCTTCAATGATCATTCTGGCTACATTTGCAGCAACCTTACCGGATAGAGCATTCCAATCGCTTCTATACAGCAGGTTGGCGGCTAGCCGTACACGCCGGCCGCTTTTATTTCCGGCCGCAATTAAATGAAACATAGTAAAATCGTCAATCGCTTTTCTCCTGATATCGAATTGTTCCGCCAGTTTTTTTGCAGAAGCTTTTTTCTGTTCTTCAGTCTTATATTGTTTCATTGCTTTAATCATCACCAACGTATGGAATGCGGCTTTATTGGCATACGTATTGTAAAAACGAGCCGATTGAATAGGATAACATTTGGCCATCTGCTCAAATTCCCGGCTGATCACCGGATAAGTATCAAGCTGGCCGGCGGGATACGGCAGCGTGTAGCTAGTGTGAAAATTGCCGCTGATCCTTTTTACCGCGCCATGCTGATAGCAGGTCATGCCTGATCCGCTGTCCGCTTCAATACCGCATACAATGTCATAGGCTGCATTCAGGGAAAACGCCCCCTGACCAGCAAAAAACAGTTCCAGTGAATCCATATCATCAAAATACTTTTCGGCAATGTAAGCCGGAAACAGCTCGGATAAACCAGGGTACACCCCGGAGGCGACAACAAACAATAAATTGTTTTTCACTATTTCCTGCTCTCTCCGCCGTAATTGCTGCAGCAATACCTCGCCGCCGGAAGCATCAACGTAATGAACCCTTTGCTCTATCGCGGCCTGGGCAATCGTATCTGAAATTTTATTTGCCGGTCCCGCGCAATTGACAACGATATCACAATTACCGCAAAAGCGGTGAAGCATTTGCCGGTCATAAATATCCACCTGGAAGCAGTCGCCTTTTGCAGTTGTTTCAGGAAAAAGCTGGCAGATTTTAGTTATATTCCGCCCGCCCAGAACGATATTATGACCTGTAAACGCGAGCAGAGTTCTGACCGCCTCTTGACCCACATAGCCTGTCGCTCCCAAAATCCCTATTGTTTTTTTATCCAATGATCATTCTCCTTCCAGCATCCAGACTGAAATGTTCCTGATAGGACCATGACGAAGCCCCGCCTTCTGCTTAAACCGCTTCCTAAAAACGGCATACGATAGTTAGCGCACGGTTATATTACTCCTTCTTCACAATCGGCCGTCAATTCGCCCCCCCCGCTGCCGCTTACTTCAACAAGCCTGGCCAGACGTTCAATATCAGGCGTTTCGAAAAGCTCCGGCAGTGAAAGCTCCAGGCTGTATTTTGTTTTTAACAAATTAATGCATTGAATTGCCCGTAAAGAATCCCCTCCCAGCTCAAAAAAACTATCATGAATTCCTACCTGCTGACAATTCAGCACTTCTTTCCAAGCGCTTGCCAGTTTCATTTGCGTTTCGGTAGCAGGCGGAGTGTGGGTTTTCACAGGCAAGCCTGCTTTCTCCTTGCCAAGCTGTGCTAAGGCTTTCCGGTCCACTTTCCCATTGGCGGTTAACGGCAGCTTTTCCAAGAGAATATAAGTGGTCGGCACCATGTAAGCGGGCAGCTTGCACCGTATTTCATCAGCCAGATTTGATGGTTTAAAAACGCTGACTGCTTCCTGCGCCTGCGCCATAAGCAGATGTTGACCGAATTGTTCAGCGGTCTGGCCATTCGCCGGAAAAGCTATCGTTTTCGCAAAACCTTTCTCAGACAAGACTTCACGCCACTTTTCTGCCGTAAGCAAAGGAATACCGCTCAGACTGCGTTCGTCCTCAAGCTGGCTGAATCCATCTGCAAAGAAGCCGGTGGTGGTCATCATCAGGCGGTTGTTGCGCGTTGTTTCTGTAAAAAGCAGGATTCCGCCGGGCGCCAGCATCGTTTTTATGTGCTCCAGCACTGTTCTCACATTTCTGGTCCGATGCAAGGTATTATCCGCAATGATCACATCATACGCATGAGGCTCGTAGCCTTGTTGAAGCGGCGCTTTATTCATGTCTAACAGCCCGTATTCCATAGGAGGAAATTCGCTAAGTCTGCCTTTTGCCTGGTCTGTAAAATAGGCGGATTCATCGGTATAAAGATAGCGGTCCTTGCCGGGAGTAAGCAGTTTGACAAGCTCTCCGGCCAAGTTGCCCGTCCTCCCCCCGATTTCCATCACCCGTATTTCCTTGTCAGACGGATAAGTGTTAAGCACGGCGCTGAACGTCGCACGGGCAAGTTCGGTATAATACCCCCGGGCAAGGTTAAACTGGTTCATAGCGTCAGGCGTCAGAAAAGCATCTTCCCGGACAAAAAGCTCAAGCGGATCAAGTGTTCCTTGCAGCAGCTCCAGATAAACAGAATCATCGCGCTTAAACGCTGTAGCTAGCGTTGCCGCCGTTTCCGATAAGCCCGGAAAATTCCCTTCTTTGTCTAGCTTAGGCAACAGCGCCGGTAAAGAATGGTGATTGAGATAAAGACCGGCTTCATCTTTTTCCACTATTCGCTCTTCAATAAGAATATTCAGCCAATGCCCAATCAGCGGTCGGTAGCGCCGCTGCAGCTTAAACCGCTCCATCAATTCATCAAGGGAATACTGTTCTCTTTCATTGCGGAATATTCCCAGCTTAGCCAGCATACGGCAAATGAAGGCCAAACTTATCTGTTCGGCAGACTCCAGAAATGTCTTCACTTCCTCAACATCCAAGCCGGATGGAATTTGGGCAGCCTGGAATTGCCCGGCTTTCTTGATGGTGTGCCAGCGTAAGGCGCAATCGCGGGAATCAGCGCAATCCGTGGTAAACAGTTTCGTTCCTTCCTCCGGCTTAAGAACTACGTATCCCGTTAAAAGTTCCCCCGTTGCTCCCACAACCGCGTCTTTCATCCCGTTAATACGCCTCATCACTGCTTCGATCTCGCCCAGTTCGATCCGGTGACCCCTGATTTTTACTTGAAAATCTTCCCGGCCCAGGAATTCAATGTCGCCGTCAGGTAAATAACGGCCCAGATCACCGGTGAAGTAGAGACGTTCTCCTGTCCGGGGGTGATCAATAAACCGTTCTCTGGTGATTGCCTCATTGTTCCAATAGCCTTTGGCCAGACCAGCGCCGCCAATATAGAGCTGACCCGGCACCCAAACAGGGCAGTCCCCCATAAACTGGTTCAAAACATAATAGCGCTGATTGGCCAGAGGCCGGCCATAAGGGATGCTTTTCCACTCAGGATCTACTTTCTGAATATGATACAGATTAGACCAGATTGAGGCCTCTGTGGCTCCGCCCAGGCTGACCACGTCAACACCGGGGAACAGTGTCTTGATTTTGTCCGGCATAGTCACCGGCACCCAGTCGCCGCTTAATAATACCAGGCGCAGCGATGCGGGCATTGTTTCTGCTCTGCAGGAAACGTATTCCAGCAGCATTTGCATCAGCGCAGGCACAGTATTCCATACGGTTGCCTTTTGCTCGCGCAGCAATGCAAGCCAGTGAGCAGGATCTTTGCTTTGCTCCGCTTTCGGTAGGATGATTGCAGCCCCGGCTGACAGCATTCCGAAAATATCGTATACCGAAAGGTCAAAATTGAAATTAGAGAGAGCTAATATCCGGTCTTGCGGACCAACGGCAAAACGCCGGTTAATATCCAGTATGGTGTTTACCGCTCCCTGGTGATCAATCATAACCCCATTAGGTACGCCCGTCGAACCGGAGGTGTAAATCACATAGGCCAGATCCGTCACCGACCCTGTAGGCGTCGGCAGATCGCCTGTACGATCTGCCGCTTTCAGTTGATCGACCAATATGCGTTCAACTTCTTCCGGCCAGTTAAGCTTCTTTTCCAGCCTGGATTGAGTAAGAACAATGCTGCAATGGCCGTTCTGCAACAATTCTTGGCGGCGCTCCTCCGGATAGGCCGGATCTATCGGCAAATAAGCCGCTCCTGATTTGAGAATGCCAAGCGCCGCCACAACCTGCTCCCAGCCTTTCTCCATAACCACCGCTACCAGCGTATTCGGGCGAACCCTTTTGGCCCGCAGGCAGGCTTCAACCCCGCTGGCGCGACCGGCCAGTTCCCGGTAAGACAAAGTAAGCCCGGGTGAATGTACGGCAGGTTTCTCCGGCTGCCGAATAACCTGTTTTTCAAATAAACTTTCCAGCCGTTCCTGTGGCAGAAGCACACCCGTATCATTCGCTTGTACTCTTGCGTGCAGCCTAGGAACTAAAGCAAGATTGGGCGTTTTTTCCCGCCAGACCGTTTCCTCATCAGCCAGACGTTCCAGCAACTGGCAATAAGAACCGAACATATCCTCCAGCAGCCCCGGCGGAAATAATCCCGCTACAGCATCCCAAATTAAGAGCAGCTCCCCATTCTGCTCCACAACCTGGTGATCCAGCCACACCTGCGGGGTTTGGGTAATGTTATAGATCAGCTTACCCAGCCATCTTTCACTTGTATCCTCGCCGTTCCACTGATTAACCCCCAATGCGCTGGTAAACACGACAGGCATTGCCGCCCCTTGCTGATCCCCGCGCTGCCTGGCCAATTCCCGTTGAACTTCTACGCCGCCGACGTAGGCATGGTCCAAGTCCTGCCAAAGCTGCTGCTGCAGATTTCGGCTCCGTTCAAGGAAGGTCTTGCCGCTGGAATGATCTACCGCCAGCAATGTCAGTGTAGTAAAATCACCGACAATACGGCTTACTTGCGGGTGCAATGGCAGCCGGTTAAACTGCGTCAGATTGATGGTAAATTGCGGACGTTTGCTCCAAATGCTAAGAACCTCGGCATATGCGGTAAGCAAAACACCGGAGGGAGTTAACCCCGCTGCTGCCGCCCGCTCCTTTAACCGTCGCCATGCACCGTTGTTCAGGCTGGAAGACAAACGGGTAAACCGTTGCCGGTGAAGAAAATCTGGATTTTGCGCCAGGGGCAGTTCAGGCCCTGGCGGCAGGTCGGCCAAACGGTTAAACCAGTATTGCCGATCACGCTGGTATAAACCGGAATCCTTGAGACGTTCCAGGGCCAATACATAGTCCCGGAAAGATACGTCCACCATCTGCAGTTCGTCTTCCGGCTGGCGGTAAAGCCGGCCCCATTCGCTGAGAAGGTGAAACATGCTCCAGCCGTCAAAAATAAGGTTGTCAAAGCTGACATGCAGCCGGACGCGGTTCTCACCAAACAAAGACGCCCTAACTTCAAATAACGGCCACTGGCCGGCATCCAGAACCTGATGGGACATTTTCTCCCGAATACGGCTTAACCCGGCTTCAACTTCCCCGGCATTACTGTTCCGCAAATCCAAAGTTACGATATGATAAGGAGGCACTTCCTGCAAAACCCGTTGACTTTGTCCGTCAGGCATCATTACCGCCCGCATCATGGCATGGTGGTCAATTAAACGCCGCCAGGCGTCAGTAACTCGATTAACATCCAGCCCAGACTCTTCAATTTCAAAGTAACAGTGGGTGGATACATTGCCCAGCGAATATATCCCGCTCCGCCCAAACCAGTAAGCCTGCTGAATGTCGGTCAAGGGGAAGGGTAGAAATTGCTCTCCGGGAGCGGGGACAAGGACCGGCAGTTGACCAAACTCGGATTGATCCGGCGTTTTCTCCAGCAGCCTCTCAATATGCACGGCCATCTGAGCGATTGTTGGCAGTTCAAAAATGCTGGCCAGACTCATTTCAGTGCCAAAAGAGCTGCGGATCATGCCACTCAGCTTGGTGGCAAGCAGTGAATCTCCGCCCAGTGCAAAATAGTTGTCGTCCGCCCCGATGCGATCCAGACTGAAAATACTGCGCCAAATCACGGCCAGCCGTTGTTGCGTCTCTGTTTTTAACTCGGTAAATAATTTTCCCGCCCCCTCTTGCGCAATAACAGGCGCAGGCAACGCCTGGCGGTCAACTTTGCCGTTGGCGGTCACCGGCAGTGCAGCCAGCGGGATAAAGGCCGAGGGAACCATATAGTCCGGCAGTTTCCGCTGCAAAAAATCAGTTAGTTTTTCCGGATGAAAACGATGCACAGACTGGGGCGCCAGAGCGACAATCACCTGCTGTCCAAAGCAAGCCGCAGCTTCCTCCGCACCAGGAAAAACAGCAATCCCGCCATACCCTTTCCGCTGCAACGCTTCCTCCCACTGAACCGACGATAGCAGCGGAAGGCGCGTTCCCTTCCGTTCATCCTCAAACCGGGTAAAACCATCTTCCAGAAAAGCGGTGCCGACCTGTTGCAGGCGGCTGTTTACCGTCTTTTCCATCATCAGCAGTAAGCCGGCGGGGGCCAGCAGGGCTTCCACATGCGCCAGCGTGCTTCCGATATGCCTGGTCCGGTGCAGGGAGTCAGGAGCGACAATAATATCATAATGATGAAGCACATAGCCCTGGACTTGCGGGTCTTCTTCAATATCCAGCAGACTGAACGCAAGCCCATTCCGGTCTTCGAGGCCTTGTTTGACTTCATTCAGAAAAAAGGCAGAAGAATCGGTGCAGGTGTACACGGCGTTCCCAGGTGGCAGCAATGTCGTCAGTTCGCGGGTTAAACCGGAACTTCTTGCGCCGATTTGCAATATTTGGACCGGCCCTGCCCCGGCTTTTTGCCGGATGGCTGCCCCGAGAAGGGTTTTAGCAATGCTATTTCGATAATCAACGCCGGGAAGCTGACGCAACAGCTGTTCCGGAGACAACCGGGATTTCTCCGTAAAAAACAGCCCCAGCGGGTCTACCCTGCCTGTCAATAAGCCAGCATGGTATTCGCCAATTTCCTGGATATACTGTAAAATCCCCCGGGCGTAGGCCCGCCATTCCGGCGAAAGCTCCTGCCACGCTTTCCCTGTCCGGACCGCAGTTGAATGGAGACGGCGAAAAACGCCCGTTGCCTCCCTTACGAGCAGCCCCTCATCTGCCATAATTTCTAACCAGCCGGCAATTAAAACGTGATAACGCTGCGCAATGCGACCCTCACGCAGCAATTCCTCCAGCGTATAACGGTCTCGGCCAGCTCTGAAAACTCCCGTCTGCTCAAACGCATGGCAGATGCAGTCCAATGACAGGTTCTCCAAAAAAGAATGGAATTCTGCAAATTGCTCCGGCCTCAATCCGGCCGGCAGTTCACGGCTCCCTTCATGACCTGCCTGCAACAATTCCTGCCAAATCTCAGCCGCGCCGTCAGCGTCCGCTGCTTCCCATAACTGAGACTGCCGCTGACGTTTTGGGACCACATAGCCAATGAGTTGTTTGTTACCCTTAGCCGGTCCCACAGCCTGAACGACCGCGTTCCGGACTTCCGGATGTTCCCTTAAAGCGACCTCAATCTCACCCAATTCAATGCGGTGACCTTTGATTTTCACCTGAAAATCCTTCCTGCCCAGAAACTCAATATTTCCGTCCGGCCAGTACCTTCCCAGGTCCCCGGTACGGTACCAGCGGGAGCCGCTGTAATCAACAAACCGTTCGGCGGTAAGTTTAGGATCGCCCTTGTAGCCAAGAGCAACGCCTGCCCCGCCGATCCACAGCTCGCCGGCAACCCAGTCCGGGCAGTCCCTGCCTTTGCCGTCGACAATCCGGTACTTTTGGTTGCTTAGCGGGCGTCCGTACGGAACGGAAGTCCAGTTTTCCGGCAGCGGCAGGGCTACATCAAAATAGTTCGACCAAATTGATGCCTCCGTCGCTCCACCCATGGCAACCAGCCGGCACTGTGGGGCAAGCTCATTTAGCCTAGGCGGCAAATCTAGACCAATCCAGTCGCCGGAAAGCATGACCAGCCGGAGCGGCAACCCGGTTTCTGCATTTTGAGCGGCCACCAGCAGCATATCAAGCAGCACAGGCACCGAGTTCCAAAGCGTTACCTGGTATTTATCCAGCAGTTTCAGCCATTGCCCGGCCTCACGCCGGACGCCTTCCGGCAGCACAACAAGCGAACCGCCCACATTCAGTAAGCCAAAAATATCATAAACGGACAAATCAAAATCCAGCGCCGAAACAGCCAGAATACGGTCCTGTTCGCCGACCCGGTAACGCCGGTTGATATCCACTATGGTATTAAACGCCCCGGCATGGCTGATCTGTACGCCTTTCGGTTCTCCGGTGGAGCCTGAAGTAAAGATAATGTAGGCGGGATCATCCACCGGCCCCGCCGCAGGCTCCGCCAGAGGCATAAGCCCGGCTCCGTCCTCCAGCGGCAGCACCCTGGTTCCGGGCGGCCATTCCACCGTCGGGGCGACGCTCCGGCCGGTAAGGGCAAACCGGATGTCCGCCTTTTGGTGAATATTGGCCCGGCGGGCAGGCGGCTGGGCCACACTGACCGGCGCATAGCAGGCGCCGGTCGCCAATACGCCCAATACAGCGGCAATTTGCTCCGGTGAGCGCGGCAGGGTTACGGCAACGGCATCTCCGGGCCTGACGCCGTTTTGTTCCAGCAGGGCCGCCGTCCGCAAGGCATAGTCCGCCAATTCGCCATAGGTGATGCAGGTATCGTCAGCGCTGTTGACGAGCGCCGTCTTGTGCGGCTGAGCGGCGGCAAGCGCAAAAAAGCCGTCATGCAGACGACACGCAGGAGGCAATTCCGAAAAACCGGTTAAAGCCTGTTCCATTGCCGTATTTCGTTGGAAAACCGTCGGATAAAGCAGCCAGTTGTTCTTTCCCTCCGCCAGCCATTCAATCAGGCGGGCATAGGCGTCAAACATCCGGTCGATTACGCTGTCGGCAAACAGCTCTTCCACCGCATCCCAGGCCAGCAAAAGCCCGCCGTCCGTTTCATACAGCTGAAAATCAAGCCATACCTGAGGCGTCTGCGAAATCATGTAACCCAGCCGGCCCAGCGTACTTTCACACTCTTCGTTAATCAGCGGAGAACCCAGATTGCACGCAAAGACCACGGGCGCAACATAGCGTTCTCCCGGACGAAGGCGGGCCAGATCCCGCTGGACCTGAACCCCTGAATAAACGGTATGCGCCGCATCCTGATGAAACTGCGCCTGAATGCTTCTCGCCCGCTCCACAAAGCATTGCGGCGAAGAACAATCCACTGCCAGCAGCAGCAGATTGGTAAAATCAGCCACGACCTCCTCCAGTCCGGCTTCCCCGGTCTGACGGTCAAACAGGGGAATATTAATCAAAAACCGGGAAGTTGTACTCCACCGATCAAGGACTTCGGCGTAAGCGGCCAGCAGCGTCATGGCCGGGGTGACCCGATACCCGGCGGAGAGCTGCTGCAGCGATTTCCATTGCGCTTCCCGGATAAAATAAGTTCGTCTCTGAAACACCGGAAATTTCAGCCGTTCCGGTTTTTCCTGCAACGGCAGTCCGGGAGCGCCGGGCAGAGAGTCCAGACGCTCCTGCCAGTAGCGGGCGGCGGTTTCCCGGTCCGCAGCCCGGCGCTGCTCCTCGTCCCGTAAATACCGGCCAAAGCTCCAGTTCCGGGGTGCAGGCGGCCGGACGCCGCGCGCATAAGCAGCCGCTAAATCCCGCAGCAGTATTTGCAGGCTTTGGACATCAGCCACCAGCAAATCAATATCAAAATGCAGACGTGCGCGCCCTCCCGGCAGCAAACTGAGCGACAGCCCGGCAACCTCGCCTTTTTCCACGGCCAGCCGCCGGTGGGACAGCCGGCCGCGGATGCGCTTCAATTCCCGCCGGCATTCCTCTGTGGAAGCTGAGCGCAAATCATTGACCTCAAGCGGCTGCGCCCCGGAAACTTCCATTACTTGCTGGAGACCGTCAGCCAGAAATTTGGCCCGGAGCATTCCGTGGTGGTCCAGCAGCGTTGTCCAGGCCGCCGCCAAACGCTCCCGGTCAATATTGCCGCCGTCGATCTCCAGATAAGCATGGCAGCCTACACCGCCGAGCGCCTGGTCGTCCTGCCGGCCGACCCAGTAAGCGTATTGTACGTCAGTAAGAGGAAAAGGCGCTGCGGTTGCGGGCTGTTCCCCGCTTTCCCGGCAGTCTCCGGGGAGCCGGGTTCTCTGGAGCAACGACCACCAGGCGTTCAATGAGGGATCGCCAATCAGCTCGGCGAAAGTGACCTGGCAGCCCCGGCGGCGCCACTGATTGACCAGCCTCATCATTTGCAGTGAATCCAGACCTAGTTCGATTAAGTTTTGCTGCTCGTCAAATTGGGCGGCTGCGGGCAGCATCGCCCGAATCTGTGCTTTTACTTCTTCATATTCGGGCGGTATGCGGTCTGAAGCCTTGGCGCTGTTTGGCCGATTGTTCATATAACAAATTCCTCTCTTTCCTTTAGAACTGCAAAGCAGCAACCAGGCGTCGGGAGACGCTGCTGAGCTTCTCTCTGGTTTCTTCAATTTCCCTGGATGGCGCCGACATTTCCACAATACCCGCTCCGGCATGCAGCCAGGCCTGATTGTCTTGTTGGAAAATTGTCCGTAACACCAAAGCGGCGTCCAGGGCCCCGTCACTGTCATAAATCAGGACGCAGCCGCTGTATAGATTTCTCGCCTGCCCTTCCAGACGGCCGATCGCCTCAAGGGCTTCCTTTTTCGGAATGCCGGAAGCCGTTACGGCGGGAAACAGCGCCTGAAAGGCATGCCACGAATTGCAGCCGGGTTTTAGCTTACCGGTCAGTCGTGAAGCAATATGCTGTACCGTGCCGCGGCTCAGTACCGACATGAATTCGCTGACTGCAGTCGTATCGGCGCTGCAAATGCTGCGCATTTCCTCAAAGGCCAGCTTGACCGAAACTGCATGCTCGGCAACCTCCTTGGGATCATGCAGCAATTCCTCTCTCAGCCGGCGCGTTTCCTCCTCCTGGTCGCCCAGCGCCCGTGTTCCGGCCAGGGGCTGCGTGCTTACCCAGCCGTCCCGGTCCACCTCGACCACCGTCTCCGGGCTAAATCCGGCCGCCTGTAAACCATCGAGGTTTAGCAAAAATGACCTGGCGGGCGAATTTACCTGGCGTCCCGCAATATAGCTGGCAACCATATCGATTTTTGTACCGAGCGGAATTTTACGGGACAAAATGACTTTTTGGTATTTACGCTCCCGGATTTCCCGTACCGCCTCCGCCACCACCTGCTGGTAGCTTTCGGCGTTATGAGTCCTGACGCCGGGCGTTTCCACTTTTTGGGTGTTCAAACGCTGGAGCAGGGCCTGTTCCGCTTCGCGCCGTCCGCCGTCCGCAATGCTTGTTACCAGTTCGCCGGTTTGGCGAAAGCTTTCCTCGTCCAGGGCCCGCCATAGAACCTCGCCTTTGCTGAATCTGACTTCGACTTTGGGAATGACCAGCTTCAGCAGGCAGTTATCCTCCTCCAGCAGCGGCAACTGCCAGTAATGGCGGGCCAGAGCGAAATTGGCAATGCCGTAAGCACGCCAGTTTCTAAGCCGGACCTGGTCTAAAGCCTTGTCAATGGTATTGCTCAGGTCTTGATTGTTCAGCTTCACCACTTTGTTATCCACTGCCAGTGTCGTATAGTCCGGCTCAACCGTGAGCAGGGCGTGGACGCCCAGCCCCACAGAAAGCTCCTGCCCGGTTTCATAAAGCAGATACGGCTCGTCAAAAGCTTCGGCGATTTGCGCCGCCGCCAGATAAATGTTCCCGCCATAAGGCACGCGCTCTTCCCGGTAGGCGATTGGTTTCACTTCTCCCGGCTGCGCCTTATACTCCGCCATTTGTTTCAGCTTCATTTTATCCACCTTGCCGACGCTGGTCAGCGGCCAGTATTCAACCCGTTCCATTTGATCCGGCAGTTTGTAGCGGGCGACGCCCCGGTCCCGTAAATACTGATGAATGGCGCTAAGGGTCAGCGCTTCGTCCTCGGTCATTAGGAAGGCGCAGCTTCGCTCCCCGAGGTTTTCATCGGCCAGGCCGACCACAGCGGCGTCCCGGATGTCCGGATGAGCCAGAAGATGCGCTTCGATTTCCGCCGGCATAATTTTTTCCCCGGCCCGGTTGATTTGTTCTTTGATCCGTCCGCCGATTTGGATATTGCCTTCCGGCGTTATTCTCGCCTTATCCCCGGAACAATAAAAGCCATCGGCGGTAAAGCATTTGCTGTTTTGTTCCGGCGCGCGGTAATAGCCCCTGATCGTATAAGGTCCCCGCACCAGCAGTTCGCCGTATTCTCCGGGAACGACCGCCTGCCCGTTGTGGTCGACGATCCTGATCTCATCATCAGCCGCTAAAGGACGCCCCTGGCAACCGAGAATGGTTTCCTCGTCATCGTCGAGCGAGGTGCAGCAGATCAAGCCTTCGGCAATGCCGAAAACCTGCTGCAGTTTGCACCCCATCTCGCGGGTAATGCGCCTCGCAATGTTGGCGTCCAGCATCGCTCCTCCCACCTGCAGCACTTCCAGGCTGGAAATATCGCTGGAGGTATCCCATTCCAGGACATCCAGCCACATATTGACCAGCGCGGGAACGAGCGCGGTAATGGTAACCCCTTCCTTCTCAATTAGCGGAAAAGCTTCCTCGCAGCTGGTGGTCGGACATAAAACCACCCGGCCGCCGGCCGACAGCGTACCAAGAATGCCCGGGCAGCACAGCGGAAAATTGTGGGCTGCCGGCAAAACGGCAAGGTAGACGCTGTGAGAGCCGAGTTTGCAGCGCCGCGCGCAAGCCTTGGCATTATAAGCGTAATCGGCATGGGTTCGGGGAATCAGCTTGGGCGTTCCGGTGGTTCCGCCCGATAAGAGCAGCAGCGCAATATCCCGGTGGGAAGGAGAGACAAAATCAACCGGAGGGCCGCTGATGTCCCTAAGCCGGACATGGCTTCTCCCATTCTCGCCGTCGAGGATGATCAATTGAACGGACGAATGCCGTTTTGCCAAACGCTCCGCCATATTTTGATAGTCAAACCCCAAAAATGTTTCGGGAATAATATAGGCAACCGGCTGGGTCAGAGAAAAAATGCCGTCCAGCTCGGCTTCCCGGTGCGCCGGCAGGGCCATCACCGGCAGTGCGCCAAGACGAAACAAGGCGAAACAAGTCAGTATAAAAGAAATCCGGTTGGGCAGCTGAACAACCACATGGTCGCCTTTTTTAATGCCCCGCTGAAAAAAACCCGCAGCCAGCTCACCGGCCTTTCGGTCAAGCTCCCGGTAGGTAAGGCGCGTCTCCCCATCAACCAGGGCGATGCGGTCCGCATGCTCCTCAGCCCATAACGCAAGCTGCCGGCCAAGTGTAAGCGGCTCCCAATATCCCAGCCGTTCGTATTGCTCTGCATAGGCAGGCCATTTCCTGTTTGCTTCCATTTTCCCAATTCCTCCTCCAAGTCGGTTACGGCTTGTCCAGGCAGACCTGTTCCACCGTTTTTTTCTCATTGCCTTCCTGCTGTCTCTCAGCATATCTGTAGTCTGAAACAGGAAGATCGATTTCCGTCTTATTTCCAGCCAGTTTGATAATTTTAGGCGGCGAGCCGATGACAGTGCAATGCTCGGGAACATCCCGGTTGACAATTACCGTCTGGGCGCCAATTTTGCTGTTGCTGCCGATCATCACCGGCCCCAGAATGGTTACGCCATGCCCGATGTAGACATGATCGCCGATGGTGGGATGGCGCTTGCGTTTGGCTTTGCCGGTTCCGCCAAGGGTAACGCCGTGAAACAAAGTACAGTTGCGCCCTATTTCCACCGTTTCCCCAATGACTACCCCGCAGCCGTGATCACAAAAAAAACCTGATCCGATTTTCGCCCCCGGATGAATTTCAATACCGGTAAAAAAACGCATCAGCTGGGAAAACATACGCGGCAGAAAGGGCATTCCCAGGCGGTAAAGCGGATGGATAACAATTCTGTGCACGGTAATTACATGCAGGGATGGATAAAGCAAAAACTCCAGGTTCCGGCAGGCAGGGTCATGCCGGTAAATCGCCCGTATGTCTTCCAGCAACGGTATCATAAGCCTGCGTTAACCTCCTTTTTTCCGGCAACGGCCGCAGCGGCCAGATGCCCCAGAAGAATTTTACCAACCGACCGCAGCAGCGCCGGTCTGGCCGTTTGCAGAAAGAAGTGCCCTCCCTCCAGCATTTCCAGTGAAAAAGAGCAACTAGTATGCCGCGCCCAGCCTTGCACCTCTTTAGAGCCGGCTTCCGGGTCTTTGGTTCCCCCGAAAGCCGAAATCGGGCATTCCAGCGGTTTATCAGCCGAATAGACGTAAGTTTCATCAACCGTAAAATCGGCCCGCAGCACCGGCAGAAAAAGCTCCATCAGCTCGCGGCTCTGCAAAACAGCTTCCGGCGTTCCCGAAAAACGGCGCAGTTCCTCGATAAACGCGCTGTCCGGCAAGCCGTGCAGCGGCTTGGGCTCAGGTATTTCCGGCGCACGGCTGCCGGAGACAATCAGACGGCTGGGCTGTAAATTCCATTTACGGCGGATGTTCCGGGCAATCTCAAACGCCAGCCGAGCCCCCAGGCTGTGGCCGAACAAAATGAACGGCTGCTGCAAATAAGGGACAATAGCCCGGGAAATCTCATGAACCAGCGTTGTCATATCACGCGCCGGCGGTTCGGCAATCCGGTTTTCCCGGCCCGGAAGCTGAATGGGATAAATGCCCGCCCCTTCAGGCAGTTCCTTGGCCCAGCCCCGGTACACAGACGCTCCGCCGCCGGCGTACGGCAGGCAGAAAACGCGGATGATATCCCTGGCGTCAGGGCGGGTGAGCAGCCAGGGCGTAACGGTTGATTGATTGTTCATAATACACTCCCGCATTGATATTGATAATCATTATTCTTTTAGTATATTACCATGATTTACCTATTTTGTTCTATGGCAAATGGGATAAAAAGTATGGTGAAAAGTATTAGGTAGCCTTCTAGGCCGCGACTGAAGACGATCAGTATAGTTTTTCCTTCGACAAAAGCCAATGAAAAAAAGGCCGCCGCGATCAGCGCAGAACGCCATTTTTCTGGTTCTATCCATGAGAAACTGATCATGTGGTTTCTCCTCTGTATTGCGTATCTACCCGCAAAAAAAAAGCAGTTACGTGAACTGTTGCCCTTGCCCCGTTTAACGCCTTTGGTTTCCATCGTTTTTTATCAATTACACTTTCTATTGTTCTTCTCTTTATTGTAGGCAAAAGGATCAAGATAATGGCAAAAAGCATTTTAGATGCGCAAAGTAAATTCTTTTCTGCACCCAAAATGCTCTTTCACTCTATACTATGATAAATTTTTACTATATTCCGAAGGATTAACGCCATATTTTTTCCGGAATTTCTCTGCAAAATAACTGAGATCATTATAACCTACCAGCAAAGCCGCTTCAGTCACACGCAGCTTTTTATCCTCTATAAAAAAGCGCGCCATTTCCAGCCGTTTGTCAATAATGTAGGCATGAACCGGCATACCGAATAATTCTTTGAATCCCTTTTTTAATTTATATTCATTTAGACAAATCAATTTTGCCAATTTCCCAATCGTTGGCGGTGATGTAATATTTTTATCAAGAATCCCCCTAGCCTGGCGCAACGCCTCTACATCACACGAAGATAAGCGGATGTGAGAGCAGACTCTGCTTCCAAAGACAACCTCATTTAAATAAACAGCGACCAGTTCCATTATTTTACCTTCAAGATACATTTTCTTTAATTGGTCCCGATAATGACAGTTCATTAATTCGTTTAGAATAAGCCGGACAGCGGGGGAAAATTCTCCGCTGCAAACCACCCTGCTGCCATAAGAAAAACTTTTTCCTTCTTTTATTCGCTGGTGCTGAATTAAATTTGTTATTGTTTCAGTGCCTAATTCAATGTTCAGACCCAAAACCCGTTGCCCAGGAAAACAGGTGCTCAGAATGCTTCCGCCATGACTCCGGTCAAAAACGAAACTTTCCCCGCAGCTTATTTCATATTCCTGGTTATTACCTTCCACTCTCCACAGGAAACCTTCGCCAAGGCAAAAAGCAAAATTATATAGCGAGCTGTCTTGTTTACCGCTCATGGTTATTTTTTGATGAAAAGTCATATCACCGATTAACACTTTCATTGAAGGATTAAGAACAATTTTACGATAATAACCCTGCCCGACTACTGCCGGAATTGCAATCTCAGTTTCAAACAAATTGTTTGTATAAACACGGTTAAGCCTATTGCACAATGGACAATTCTCGTCTCCCGGGTTAAATATGCAAACCTTTGAATTGGCGTTTTCCTCCTTCATTGCTACCTCCGGACTATGAATTTATGTCTAAAGTCTAAAGCAACTGTTCCTTAGTCAAGCCAACTGAATCATACTCATACAAAGATCAATGCTGGACAGCTTATTGCTCCCTTCTTTTCGCTTATTTACGCACACAATACATTGATAATCATTTTCATCGATAATTATAGCAAACATCTTCTTTTTTTACAACCATTTCCATTTATATTAAAACAATTGTTATTCAAAGAATTAACACACCAATAATCTCTGACTCACTGGCAATTATCCACGCTATTTGCCGTTACAGACAAATAACGTTCCTCCTTAATTTATTAGACTCTAGGATAAAATATCATATTTTAAGTGTCATTTCCGTTATTCCCGGCAGAAAGCCGAACTTGCCGCCGTATTCAAAGACTTCGCTGCGTCCCAGCAGATAGGCGGACTGTACGTCGATCAGGGGAAAGGCTCATACCTGGCCTCGGGACGGCACACCACCGACTTTTGCTTTGCTTCCGTCCGGAGCAATCCTAAAATATCGGCCTTATATTCCTTAAGCAGCTGCAAATCACTTCCGCCCAGCAGCCCCTGCGGCGCTCTGTACCGCAGCTTGCCGTTTTCCTCCCATAAGGAAGGCTACGCCGCCTTTTCGAATACGCGCCACCAATTCGCTGACTCTACTCCCGCCGCTTAATGTCATAAACTCTCCTCCTGTTTCAGCCTTGTGCGGCTGTCTTTTTTCACTGCAAAAAATTTTTGCTCCATGGGAGCAAGCATATGCTCATCAGACGGGAGGGACCGTACCTCAGCCGCTCCGGCTTGCCAAAAAACATGTTCCCACTGCCGGACTGAAAGAAAGGTTGTTTTCGTGTTTTTCCTGTCGTCTTCCGGCTGAGTCATCATAAAAGCCTGGGAAATCAGCATTTCCGGAAATTCACGGGTCGGCTCGACAACCAGCAGCCAGCCGCCGTCCGGTAACAGCTGCAGTAAATCCTTTGCCGTCTGATCGGTATTGAACGCATTATTGAGCACGCCCGCAGCGATGACGATATCCGCGCTTTCCGGCGCTAAGCCCTGCTGTTCAAACTCCCGGTCGATGTTTACAAGACCAAACCGCATCCACGGGCAATCCCGGAAGGTTTCCCGCGCAGCCGCCAGGAAAAACTGCGATACATCGGTAAACAGATAGTCCACTGCAAGCTTTCCGGCGCAAGCCTTTAAGCACGGAGCCACAACAGCCGTAGTCGCCCCTGTCCCCGCGCCAATCTCCACCAGATGGGCAGTTTGCCCGCCTGCGGCAATTTTCTCCGCGCAGATGCGACTGACGGCCGCCGCTGTTGCTTTAGTCAGATACCTGGCTGTGATTGAATTCCGGTACAACGCGTTGGCGTAGTCCATTTTTCCCTCCGGAAACAGCAACAGCGCCGCCTGCCTTTCTCCCCTCATCAACGCCGGCAGCTGCCGAGCATTACTGATGAGATAGTCCATCGCCAAAGGTGAACCAAGCCGGCCGTCCCAGATCCTCTCGCCTCGCTCCAGCATTTGTCCGGCATTGCCTCAGGCACATCCGCCAAAAAACTTGTCCTCCCGGCGCTTCAGCCAGCCCTGTCCGATAAGCTGCTCAAGCCAGCGCCCTGTACTTCGGCGCAGTAGCTGATACGGAAATAATTTCGTCGAAACCGTATCCTCTTGCTTTGTCCAGCAGCAAGCCCTGCTGATGAAGGGTGTGGAGCATAGAGCAAAAAACAGCCTGCTCCAGTTTTATAACAAACCGGCGGACATCCTCGAACATTCCCCATATTTACAACCATTTCCATTATTTTAGAAAAGCCCCGTTATTCAGTGGACTTAACGAGCTTACAATTCCGGCTTTCCTTTAATAAAAACGCTATTTGCCCGTTACAGACAAATAGCATTTCATTTACCTATACACTAAGCCGCGGCGGCAGCCCGTCGGGCTGTTGCCAATTACACTTCAGGCACTTGCCGCACTGCGGGCCGGTATGACCGCTGCCAATATCCGCAATTGCGCTTTCATTCATCGTTATTGATAGTGTCTCTCATTTACTACAATAAGGAAATCATACCTTATATAGTCTCTTCATTCTAGGACAAACAGGATTTTTTTCATGGTAAAAAGAAGTTTAGACCAAGTGACGCACGGTGCTAGCTTCCCGAGCCTAAACCAGTTTGACAGTCTTATGGACTGACAAAATCGCATTCCTCGTATCGGATTATTTTACTCCGCATTACCCGCACTTGGGCAGAACGACGCCTGAATCAGCGAATCCCGGCGGAGCTTGGCTGTTTTAAAGAATGCATGAACCGACTCCCGGTCCTCTCGCCGGATGTCGGCAATGACCTGGCCGATAATCCCCTGCAAATGAGTCAGACTGTCGGCAATGGCTTCAGGATTGGACAGGCAGATGTCGGCCCACATATCGGCATTGGATGAGGCAATCCGGGTCGTATCGCGAAAACCGCCCCCCGCCAGCTTCAGATTATTCCCCAGCTCAGCCGGCCTTAAGCCCAGCAAATGAACGAGCGCCGCCGCCGTCACATGAGGCGCATGGCTGATCACCGCCGCGCACCGGTCATGCTGCGCCAGCTCCATTGCCGTTATTTTGGCCCCGGTACAGGATAGAAGGCTGCAGATTTTCTCTGCGGCCGACGCCAGCCGGGCCGTTTCGGGAATAATAATATAACATTTATCGCGGAATAAATCCTTGTCGGCAGCCATAATGCCGCTCTGCTCACTGCCGGCCATCGGATGGCCGGCTACATAATGAATATCCGCTGGCAGCAGCCCGGAAATTTTTTCGTACAGATACTGCTTGGTGCTGCCGACGTCGCTCAATATCGTCCCCGGTTTCAGGCAAGGAATGATATTTTGTACAACCGGTACAATTTGCAGTACCGGTGTGCACAAAAATACAATGTCGGCCTGGCTGGCAGCCGTACGGCTATCGGTTCCGGCAGAGTCTACCGCACCGCTGCCGAGCGCATAAGCAAGCGTGCCTGCATCCTGATCAACGCCTGCCACCATAACCTGAGCGCCGTAATGGTGCTTGATAGCCAGCCCCAGCGAACCGCCGATCAAGCCCAGACCGATAATGGCAATATTCAACTGCTTCATTGGAGTGATTTTCCCGTAACTGCGGCAATAGCGCCAATCTCGTTCATCAGCAGTGAAAAATTTTCCGGTGTAAGCGACTGGTTGCCGTCGCACAAAGCTTCCGCCGGATTGGGATGCACCTCAATAATCAGACCGTCCGCTCCGGCGGCAACTGCGGCCCTGGCCATCGGCCTGACCATCTTCCAGCGCCCTGTGCCATGGCTGGGATCGACAATGACCGGTAAATGGCTTAAGGTTTTTACGGCCGCCACCGCTCCCAGATCCAGCGTATTGCGGGTATAAGTTTCAAACGTGCGAATGCCGCGTTCGCACAGGATGACGTTATAGTTTCCCTCGCTCATAATATATTCGGCCGCATTCAGCCACTCGCTGATGGTGGCCGCAAGCCCGCGTTTTAACAGCACAGGTTTGTCTGTCCTGCCGACTGTTTTAAGCAGGTTGAAGTTTTGCATGTTTCTTGTACCGATTTGCAGCACATCGGCGTATTGGCTGACAAGGCCGACTGAGGCGGAGTCCACAACTTCGGTGATAACTTTCAAACCAGTTTTTTCTCTGGCCGCGGCCAGCATTTCCAGGCCCTTTTCCTCCAACCCTTGAAAATCATACGGCGAAGTACGCGGTTTAAAAGCGCCGCCCCGTAAGAACTGCGCTCCGGCCCTTTTCACAATGACGGCGGCTTCCAGTAACTGTTCCAGGCTTTCCACCGCGCACGGACCGGCCATAACCGCCAGATGCCGGCCGCCGATTTTGGCTCCCTGCACATCGACCACAGTATCTTCAGGCCTGAACTCCCGGCTGACCAGTTTATAGCTTTCCGTTACGGCCACGGATTTTTCAACCCCCGGAAAAACGTCAACCGGTAATTTGGCGATACTTTTTTTATCGCCGATCACGCCGATAATGGTTCGTGATTCTCCCTGGGACAAATGGTACTTAAGGCCGGCCTCAGCCAGTTTTTTGATCACAGCGTCCACTTCCTTCCGGGTAGCCTGGGGTTGCATAACAATAATCATCATCATTTCCTCCTTAGTTTTAACTTATACCGCTTTTTATACCGCTTTCCGGCTGAAAATAAATGCAAAAATCCCGCCCCTGAAAAATCAGGGACGGGATGCTGAACACCCGTGGTACCACCCTGCTTGCTTTTGGCAAGCCGCTCCATTCGAGTACACGTTTGATACTCTAGCCCAAGATAACGGAGGCGCGCCGGCGCGGTCTACTCACAAAGTGTGTTTTCAACCTGCTGCTCACAAGGTGTATTTCATTCAGTACGCTTGCCAGGTCGCACCAACCCCTGGCTCTCTGCAAAACGCCGCTGAATTACTTTTCCTGTTCATTGCATTTACATGTTATTGACGTTAAATATAACAAACCGGCAGTTCATTGTCAACCCTATTTTAAATTAAAACTATTTTTAAGTCACTTTTTACCTTATTCTGCATATAAATCCAAAAATCGGCAAAGGTAATTTTGACGGGAACTCGAATAATAAGTTTAAAGAAATGAATAAGCTGAAAGGAGCATCTTTCATTATGACCAGCCTGAAATTTTTCGGCCATTCCTGTTTTCAGTTGACCCACAACCAAACCTCAATGATCTTTGATCCGTTTTTAACCGACAACCCGTTTAACATTGCCCAGCCGCCCGATATCAAATGCAACTATGTACTAATTTCCCACGGCCATTTTGACCACCTGGGCGACGGGATTGCCATTGCTAAACAAAACGGTGCAACCGTCATTGCCACTGCTGAAATTGCCGGATTATGCGGCAGCCAGGACTGCCAGACCCATGCCATGCATATCGGCGGAAAACATGCTTTTGATTTTGGTTATGTCCGTATCACGCCCGCGTTTCATGGCGCCGGAGTCGAAGGCGGTCATGCCTGCGGCTTTATCGTAAACTTTTTCGGCAAAACCGTTTACTTCGCCGGCGATACCTCTTTATTCGGCGATATGGCCTTACTGGGACGCCTGGAAGCAATTGATTACGCCTTGCTGCCGATTGGCGATAATTTTACTATGGGTCCGTCCGATGCCGTCGAGGCGGCGGCGATGCTGAAACCCAAAACAGTCATTCCCATGCATTACAACACCTGGCCGCTCATTGCCCAAAATCCTGAAGAGTATAAAGCGGCGGTCGAGCAACGCCTGCAGATTCCCGTAACCCTTGTTAAGCCGGGCGAAACACTGACCTTCTAACAATCGCTGCCCGCTCCCATGAGTGGACGCATAAGAGGCATTGCTAACATTCCCGCCCCAAAAGACTGACTCAAATAGGTTTTAAAATCTATTTGAGTCAGTCTTTTTTACACCGCAAGAGAGGCGTGCCTATAATATTTTTATTGTCAACAGTGGTTGGCTTTAGTATTATAGTGATGTTGGCTTTGCTCTGACAGGATGATATCATTCGAGTCATACCGAAATGAGAGTTTACCGGCAAACTACGACAATAGAATACCCTCGTTGCCGCTTAGATCCGCTGCGGACTGAGACGGAAGGTGTGTTTAACTTTGCTATTATGACACCTCCTTGTCCACTCTCGTGCGGGCAAGGAGGTTGTTTTCATTGTCGCATTTAAGGAGGAGAATAGCGTGGTTACAGTTATTGTCATGACGCCGATCGTACGTGATAAAGACGGACTGGCCAAGAGTTCGCGCCATGCCGGTCTGATCGCCGAGCAGCGGACTGCGGCTTTGGTGCTTAGCCGCAGCCTGGCGTTTGCCCGGCAGCCGGGAACGTATGCAATACCAGGCGAAAGAAGAGGATGCGAATATCATGGCAAATTTGCTTAAGCTTGCCGGCTTTATCACCGGATCCGTTTCGTTATGGGTGATGCTGGGAGCAGTGGTTGCTTTTCTTCAGCCTCAATTGATCAAACCAATCGGCCAATTTATTCCCTACTTATTAGGCATTATTATGCTTGGCATGGGACTTACCATGACAACAGCTGATTTTAAGCTGGTGCTTTCCAGGCCTAAAGATGTATGTTATGGCGTTTTGCTACGCTATCTGATTATGCCCGGTGTTGCGTGGGTCGTTATAAAAGTGCTTGCTCTGGAGCCGGCCTTGGCTGCAGGGATATTATTGGTCGGCTGCTGTCCCAGCGGAACGGCGTCGAATGTAATGACATTCATTGCTAAAGGAGATACGGCTCTTTCCATCACTGTTTCCAGCGTAAATACGCTGTTATCGCCGTTGTTGACGCCCCTCTTGTTTCTTGTGTTAGGAGGTACGGTCATTCCGGTAGATACAATGGCCTTGCTGCTGGATATTGTCAAGATCGTGGTTGTGCCCATCCTTGTTGGAATGGCTATTCGCTTTTGGGCAAACCGATGGGTAAGTAAGCTGCAGCCGGTCATTCCGGCCTTATCCGTAGTGGCAATTGTTATAACTGTTAGCGCCATAGTCGCCCTTAATGCCGCCAAGCTAGCCGGGGTAGCAGTAATGGCACTGGCAGCCGTTGCTTTGCATAATCTCTCCGGACTGCTGCTGGGGTACTGGTCATCTACGCTATTGGGGATGAGTGAGTCCAAGGCCCGGGCAATTGCTTATGAAATTGGCATGGAAAACTCGGGGCTTGCAGTAGCATTAGCGCTTGTCCATCTGGATCCGGTAGCTGCAATACCGGGAGCAATTTTTAGTGTCTGGCATAATTTTAGCGGCAGCTTACTTGCTAGTTACTGGGTAAGAAAGAGCAATAAAAAAATGCTGATTACTTCTTAATCTTGCTTTGGAATCAAAAAAAGCCTTGCTTACTTAATAAACTGGAAAAACCAGTTTATTGCAAGGTTAGAAGTCACCTTTAGACGCTGCATCAAAATGCGGCTAGATGCTGCACAAAAGAAGACAGCATAAAAATCAACAGGCGCAACAAAGTAGGGAATCATAGTCCTCTAGTTTTGCTGTGCCTGTTTTTTTATTCATTGCCTTGGCAAGGTTAGATATTAGTTTTGGATTCTGTGCCGCTTTTCTTAAGCAGCCGCTATTCGCCCACTTTCATAACCGGCGCTAAATCCAGGGGTTTGGCGGGCTGCGGCCTGGGCATAGCAGCCTCGACATCAGCCTTGCGAATACCCAGCGTAACACAGAGGGCTGCCAGCAGAAAGGCCGCAGACCCGAGCAAGGCCAACCGGTAAGCGGCCAGCAGATTCTGCCCGTCACCGGCAGCTCCGCCCACTGCGCCAAGCAGGCTGGCCAGCGCCGCTACCCCCAGGGCTGACCCCAGCCGGTTTTGCACGTTGAACAGGGTGGTTGCCCGCCCCATGGAAGCAACGGTAATATGCTGAAAAGTCAGTACCTGTACGGCACCCACACTATGCCCCAGGAAAAAACCGGCATGAAAAAACAAGACTCTCAGCAGCCAGGGATTGGTTGCCGGCCCGGCCAGGCTTAGCAACCCAAAAATGACCATTGTGCAGAACAGTCCAAGAAAAATAACCAGACGCGCCCCCAATCGTTTGCAGGACCACGGCATCACCCGCGAAGCAAGCATCAATCCCAATGCTTCAGGAAAAATAATCAGGCCGCTTTCCCAGGCCGAGGCCTGCAGCGCATTTTGATACATTAAGGGGAAGATAAACAGCATCCCGATTAAACCGGCGGCTACAAAACAAGAGATGATGCTCATTGTGCGAAACAACCGTTCGGATAATAAGCGAAAATCAAGCATCGGCTGTTGCACCCGCAGCTCCACAAAAATCAGCGCACAAATCAGCAGGATTCCCCCCAGTGCTGCGCCGCCAAGGAGCGGTGAGCTCCACCCCGTGGCTGAACCCTGAATAAGGGCATACATCAGCAGGGAAAAGCCGGGAGCGGACAGCAAGATACCCGGCAGGTCCAGTTTACCCGCCGCAGTCTCTTTATGTTCGTTGAGAAACAGCAACCCAAACAGCAGGGCTGCCAGGCCAAAGGGAAGATTGATGTAAAATACCCAGCGCCAGGAGAACTGTTCCACCAGAAATCCCCCAATGACCGGGCCGAGCGCCGGGGCAACGGCAATGGGAAATACGAGAGAGCGGGAGACCTTCAGCCGTTCTTCGGGCGGGAATGTCCGAAACAGCATAGTCATGCCCAACGGAGTAAGCAGACCTCCGCCGGCGCCCTGAATGACGCGAAACACATTCAGCGTCTCAAGCCGGTCGGCGGTACCGCATAAGACTGAGGCAAACGTAAACAGGCTCAGGGCAATCAAAAACATCCGCTTGGTCCCGAACCGGTCCCCCAGCCAGCCGGCCATTGGCAGAAACACGGTAATACTGACTAAGTAGCCGACATTAATGCCACTCGTCGCCGCCGGCGAAATTTGGAACTCATGACTAAGATCCGCCAGGGCGATATTAACGATTGTCCCGTCCAGCGCCGCCATGAACATGGCGGTTACATAGACAATGCTCACCACTAATTTCGGGCTAAGCCGGCCCCGCATTTTGCTGTTCCTTTCGGCCGGGGCCGGCCTTTAGATGATTGGGCCGCATATCAACCCATTGGGCATTGATGTAGTCCAGGCACACCTGACGGCTTTCACCCTCATATACGGCGGCCCAGCCGTCCGGTGCGTCCAGAAAGTCAGGCCAGAGGGAATACTGGCCTGCGTCATTCATTAATACAACATAAGCGACGTGTTCGTTCTCAAACGGATTGTTCATCAATATGCTCCTCCTTGTTGATCACAGCGTCCCGTTGCGCCTCATGCAATTTGCCGGCGAGTATCCGGCCGATTTCGGCAAGCGGTCCCGGCTGGCACATATCCTTATGGCGGCAGTGAATATCATACTGTTCAATCCGGCCTTTAATATAAGGTTTCCAGGCTTCCGGATAAATGGGTGCAAACCACTCCGGCAGCACAGTCGAACGGAAAAAAAGGACATTTCCGTAAAACGGCCTGGGCTGGTGTTCACTTAAAATACGGGCGGAATTGGCATAGGTCTCCTTAAGACTCAAAATGGTCTCTTCATCCAAACTGGCTAGTGCGCTGCCATCGCGGCGGAGCATTTCAATGGCGCCGGCAAGATTCAGCGGTTTATCCCCCAGGGCTTCATGATCGTAACCACCCAGAGCCAGCAGGGCGATCAGCGCCTCCTCCTCATCAGGCGGGCTGTTTATCGGCAATAAGGGACTGGGATAGGCATCCAGCAGGGCAACAAGCTGCACTGAGTCCCCCTGCTCCTGCAGCTGGCTGGCGATGACCTGGACAATGTTGCCGCCGAGCGACCAGCCCAGCAGCTGATAGGGTCCGGCCGGTTGAACGGTGCGAATATGAGCAATATAATCGGCGGCCATTTCCTCCAGCGTCTGCGGCACTGGCTCGCGCCGGGCAATACCGCGCGCCTGCAGCCCGTAGATGGGATAGTCGGTTCCCAGAAACGTCATCAGTCCGGCATAGCACCAGCTAAGTCCGCCGGCCGGGTGGATGCAAAACAGCGGCAGCTGTCCGCCCTGCTTTCTGAGCGGCAGCAGCACACCCAGCGCACTTTTGCTGGAACCCATTTCCAGACGCTCGGCCAGACCGGCAACCGTAGGAGCCTCGAACAAATTGCCGATACTTAGCTGAACGCCCAAGGCGGCGCGAATTTTACTCATTAAGTGGACCGCCAGCAGCGAATGGCCTCCCAGGTCAAAAAACCCATCGTCAATGCCGACCCGCGGCAAATGAAGCACCTCCATAAACAGGTCGCGCAGCACCTCTTCCTGCGGCGTTCTGGGGCCCCGCCCCCTGGCGGCCGCGCCAAACACCGGCGCGGGCAAGGCCCTGCTGTCCAGCTTCCCGTTTGGCGTCAGCGGCAGCGCCGCAATTTCCACAAAAGCAGCCGGGAGCATATACTCAGGCAGAAAAGCGGCCGCATAGCGGCGCAGCTCTGCCGGATCAAAGCCGCCCGGGGCAGTGACATAAGCCACCAGCCGCTTATCGCCCGGCTGGTCTTCCCGCACTGTCACAGCCACTTGCTCAACCCGGGCATGCTGCGCCAGTACAGCCTCAATTTCCCCCGGTTCGATGCGAAAGCCGCGAATTTTAATCTGCTGGTCGGCGCGGCCCATATAATCCAGGGAACCATCAGTCTGCCGGCGGGCCAAATCACCTGTGCGGTACATCCGGGAGCCCGGCGCGCCAAAAGGATTGGCCACAAAACGGTCGGCCGTCAGGCCGGGACGACCTAGATACCCCCGGGCCAGCCCGGCTCCGCCAACATAAAGCTCCCCGACTACGCCTGGCGGAACCGGCTGGAGATATGCGTCCAGTACATATACCTCTAAATCCGGTATACCGCAGCCGATCAGGCTGTTGCCCCGCTTGGCGGCAATGCTTTTGTTCAGCTCAAGGTAGCTGACATGCACCGTTGTCTCTGTAATTCCATACATGTTAACTAACGTTGGCGCATTCTCCGGATGACGGCTGTACCAATCTTCCAGCCGGCTAAGCTCCAGCGCTTCACCGCCGAAAATCACAAAGCGCAGGGAGAGCGCCTGACCCAGTTCCGGGTTTTCCCGGTCGGCCTGCATCAATTGGTAAAAAGCGGAGGGCGTCTGGTTAAGTACGGTCACCGCTTCACTAACCAGCAGTTGCAGAAACTCGGCCGGCGACCGGCTGATCCCGTGCGGCACCACAACCAGACGCCCTCCATACAGCAGCGGCCCCCAAAGCTCCCATACTGAAAAATCAAACGCATACGAGTGGAACATCGTCCACACATCATCCGACCGGAACTTAAACCAGTGTTCAGTTGCGCCAAAAAGTCTTACAACATTCTGATGAGGAATGATTACGCCCTTGGGAACGCCTGTTGAACCGGACGTATAAATGATATACGCCGGATGAGCGGGCGATAATGGCTGAAGGCGGTCGGCGTCAAGCGGGTTGGCGGTTGAATGCCGGTTTAATTCCGCTGCCGTTCCCGCTTCATCAAGAACGACCGGCTGCGCCTGATGAACGCCGGCCAGCTTAGCCGCGCCGTCCGCGTTGGTAATCAGGCAGGCAGGCTGCGCATCGCCGAGCATAAATGCAATCCGTTCATTCGGATATTGCAGGTCAATTGGTACATAGGCCGCCCCGGCCTTAAGGACAGCGAGCAGGCCGACAAGCATTTCCAGGGACCTCGGCAAGGCCAAAGCAACAAATTGCTCGGGGCCTACGCCTCTGGCAATCAGCAAATGGGCAAGTTGATTGGCCCGCCGGTTTAGCTCCTCATACGTCAGAGCCGCCTCTTTAAACCCTGCCGCAATAGCGTTTGGCGTCCGGCGTACCTGCGCCTCAAACAGCAGCGGCAGACAATGCTCCGGCACGGCTTCGGCCTGACGGTTGCAGTCGGCCAGCAGCTTGCGCCGTTCTTCAGGTGCCAGAATCTCCAGCCGCCCAATCGGCTGACCGGGCTGGACGGCGGCGGCTTCCAGCAAGCGCAGCAACCTTCCGGTCATTGCTTCGACCGTATTCTGTTGGAACAAATCCGTGCTATATTCCAGAAATCCGTTTAACCCCGCCGGCTGTCCGTCTGCCGTGAACGTCTCCCGGAACTCCAGCGTAAGGTCAAACTTGGCCGCACCGACAGCATAAAGGCGCAGGCTGGTTTGCAGTTCAGGCATTTCCAGCTTGGGCTCCGGCGTATTATGCAGGGCCAGCATGATCTGAAACAGAGGATGCCGGGACCGGGAGCGGGCCGGGTTAAGAACCTCAACCAGCCGCTCAAACGGCAAGTCCTGATGGTCGTAAGCGTTTAAGCTGGCCTGCCTGACTCTGGCCAGCAGTTCACGGAAGCTCGGATCGCCGGCCGTGTCGGTACGCAGCACCAGGGTATTGATAAACAAGCCGACAAGATCGCCCAAAGAATCGTCGCTGCGCCCGGCAACCGGGCTGCCGATGGGAATATCAGTTCCTGCCCCCAGCCGGGTAAGCAGCGCCGCCAGTCCGGCCTGCAGCACCATAAACAGGCTGACATGGTGATCACGGGCCAGAGCAAGCAGCCGTTGATGCAGTTTGGGTTTAACGGAAAAATGCAGGGTTTCACCACGATAACTGGCCTCTTCCGGCCGTTTGTAATCAAAGGGCAATTCCAACTGATCCGGCAGTCCGGCCAGCGTCTCCCGCCAAAAGCCGAGCTGCCGGGCAATCAGGCTGTCCCCGTCGCCTTCCCTGCCTAACAGGCGTTCCTGCCACAGCGCATAATCGGCATACTGAACCTTTAGCGGCGTCCACTGGGGAGCTTCGCCTTTGCACCGTGCGGTATAAGCCTCATTAAGATCACGGGTGAGCGGCGTAAGCGACCAGCCGTCACCGGCAATATGATGCAGTAAGAGCAGCAGTACCTGCTCCTTGGGGCCAAGGACAAACAGCTGCGCCCGGATCGCCGGCTCTGTGGCAAGATCGAAAGGATAGCGCACCGCAGCAGCCAGTTCTTCCTCCAGCCGGGCCTCAGCAATGCGGCAAACCTGCAGCTCTACCTCAGCCGCAGCAAGAACAGCCTGATGCGGAATGCCCATGGTTTCCGGAAAAACGGTACGCAGGGCTTCATGACGTTCAACCACGTCATTGAGAGCGCTTTGGAAGGCCTGCAGGTCCAGCTTGCCGGCTAAACGGATAACCACCGGAATATTATAGGTGGGGCTGGGCCCTTCCAGACGGTATAAAAACCATAACCGGCGCTGGGCAAAAGAAAGGGGAATCTTGTCCGGCCTTGCCGTCCTGATCACCGGTAACCGGGCCTGTTTGCCGCCCTGAAGCTGCCCGGCAAGGCCGGCGACAGTAGGCGTTTCAAAAATTTTGCCTATGCCCAGTTCGACACCCAGTGCGTTACGGATACGAATAACCAAACTTGAAGCCAGCAGCGAATGACCGCCCAAGTCAAAAAAGCTGTCATCAATGCCGAGTTGCGTAAGGCCAAGGACCTCAGCGAATAAATCGCGCAAAATTTCTTCTTGCGGCGTTCGGGGTTCGCGGGCAGTCGCCGCGCTTGCCGCCCGGTCAGGAGCCGGCAGCGCTTTACGGTTGAGTTTGCCGTTTGGCGTCAAGGGCAGTTTATCCATGATCACAAAGGCGGACGGCACCATATAGTCAGGCAGATGGCTGCCCGCATGACGGCGCAGTGCGGCTGCATCGGAACCGGCCTGTCCGGCCGGCACGATATAGGCCACTAACCGCTTATCGCCCGGCTGGTCCTCACGGAGAATCACCCTGACCTGCTCAATGTCGTCATGCCGGGCCAGCACGGCCTCAATTTCGCCCGGCTCAATCCGGAACCCCCGCATTTTGATCTGATGATCGACACGGCCAATGTAGTCCAAGGTACCGTCCGAACGCCAACGGACAAGATCACCGGTTCGGTACATCCGGCTGCCCGCCGCTCCGTACGGGTCAGCCACAAACCGCTCAGCCGTCAGCCCCGGCCGGCCGAAATAACCACGGGCCAGACCGGCGCCGGCAATATACAGCTCGCCATCTACGCCTGCCGGCACAGGCTTTAACCCGCTGTCCAGAACATACAATTGCGTATTCCAGATTGGGCCCCCAATGGAAGGCGCTCCTGCCTGCGCGGAATCAAGTGCAGCAGCGGAGGACCAAATGGTCGTTTCCGTTGGGCCGTACAGATTTGTCACCTGGCATTCCAGTTCATGCAAAGAAGCTGCAAGGCCGGCCGGCAGCGCTTCCCCGCCGACGAGAACCCTCAGGCCCCGCAGCTTGTCGGGATAATGTGTGATAAGAGCATGCCAGAGCGTTGGCGTCGCTTGCATAATGGTAATTTGATTTTGCTCAAGTTTGTTGCTTAACGCCTGCAAATCATGAACCTCTTCCTTTTTCGCAATAATGCAGCGCGCTCCGCTGATCAGGGGCAGGTATATTTCCAACGCCGAAATATCAAAAGCGATTGTCGTCACAGCCAGAAGCCGGTCCTGTTCGGTCAGCAAAAACCGGTTTTGCATGCATGCCATAAAATTCCATAATCCTTCCGCCGTAACAACGACGCCTTTCGGCACACCGGTAGAACCGGACGTATAAATCACATAGACCGGAGCAAGCCGGTCGGCCGTCTGGCGGCCCAGGCCGGCATTGGTATCAGGATACCCGGCCAGCGCCGCAGCAGTCTCCGCCGTGTCAAGAACCAGCCGGAACTGCCCGCGCTTGCCAGGGGCCTGGTCTGCAACCGCCGAACTGGTAATCAGGCCGGCCGGGCTGGCGTCCTCCAGCATAAAAGCGATCCGGTCAGCCGGATAATCCGGGTCAATGGGCAAGTAGGCGGCTCCGGTCTTGATGACCGCCAGCATGGCAATCACCATTTCAATCGACCGGGGCAGAACCAGGGCGACAAACTGCTCCGGGCCCAGTCCCTGATCGATAAGCAGATGCGCCAGACGGTTTACCCGCTGATTTAACTCATCATAACGTAAAGCGCTGTCGCCGCATACCAGGGCGGTCAGCCCGGCATTCTTTACAGCCTGCCACTCAAACAGCGCTGTCAGGCCGGCCGGCGGCAGCGCCTGCGCCGTTTGGTTCCACTGCACCAGAACCTGCTCGCGTTCCTCAGGCAGAAGAATGTCCAGCTTGCCGATGTTTTGCTCGTGTCCGGCAACCGCAAGGCTTTGCAGAAACTGTAAAAACCGCCGTTGATGAACAAGCAGTTCTTCGTCGCTATAAATTTCAGGGTTAGCTTCAAAGTCAATCCGCAGCCCATTGCCGTCGGACTGATCATAGACATTGATGGCCAAGTCATCGACCGGACCGGTTGTCAGCTTATGGGTGATCCCTTTACTGCCGGCAAAGTCCAGCCCATAGGGAAACGGCATAATGTTGACCCGCGGGCCGGTCAGTCTCTGGTTGCTGCCAATCAACTTAAGATCGCGGCGCAATTCCTCATGACGGTAGTACTGATGCCGCTTCAGCCTGCGGATTTCCTTCAGCACTTGTTTTACCAGCTCCGCCAGCCCCATAGCCGGCTGCACCAGCAAACGAAGCGGCAGCAGGTTCATGACCATGCCGGGCGTGTTCAGAGAGGCCGAACCCAGCCGGCCCATCATCGGCAGACTAAGAATGATATCCGACGCTCCGGTCAAACGGTGTACATAGACCGCAGTAGCCGCAATCAACAGTTCGTACAGGCTTCCTCCGGCATTGCGCGCTTTGTCCTCCAGCTTCCGGGCAGAGGCTGGCGGCAGGTTTGCCTGCTGGCGCAGAATGCTCTGCGGAGTGCCGGGAGCGCCGTTCGCTAAACCAATCACCTCCGGCTGATCGGCAAAACGAGCCAGCCAGAACTGACGGTCGCGCTCAAAATCTTCCGACCGGCGATAAGCCGCATCTTCTTCCAGCAGCAAATGCAAGGGATCAAAAGCGCCCTCCTCAAAGCTGCGCCGGTTGACCAGCGCCGTATAAATGCCGGCTACCCGTTGAGCAATCAGCGAATACCCGAAGCCATCGATCACAATGTGATGAATTCGCTGATACCACAGATACCGGTCCGGCGCGACGGTAAACAAAGCCTGGCAGAACAGCGGATCACGACTGAGATCAATCGGCCGGGCCAGATCTTCCTGCATCCACTTTTGGGCATCCTCCCGTGGGTTCTCTTTATTGCTGACATCAAAAAAATGCAAGGGAAAGTCAGCGGCCGGCCGGATCACCTGCCAGGGACCCTGTTCGGCAATACCGAATTGAACGTGCAAGGCTTCCGCTTCCTTAATCGCCTGCCGCAGCGCCATTTCAAAGTAAGGCAAATCAAGCCTGCCCTTAATTTCGATATATTCACCCGTATTGTAAACCGGATTGTCCGGTTCCAGCTGTTGCGCAAACCAGATGCCGGCCTGCGCGCCGGACAATGCCCGGCGGGCGTCCAGACAAATAGACATTCAGCCTTACCTCCTCATGGTTTTAGGTATCAACCGGATTTTTATCTTGCCGCAGACAACAGCCGCCACCAGGTAGCAATGGTCGGCTCTTTCGCCAGCTTTACAAACGTCAGGTCAGCCCTGACCCTACGCCATTTTTCCACCAGGCTCATCATGCGGATTGAATCTAAGCCCCGGTCAATTAAATTTTCGCTATCCTTCATATCGGCTGCTGTTTCGCCCAAAAGCTCGGCGACTTGGTTACGTACCTGCTGCAGCGTCAGGCCCGGAGCTTCCGCCTCGCCGGCTAACTTCTGCGCTGACGGGCTGCTGCTTTTCAGTTCGTCAAGCAACAGCGCGGTGGAGGTGATCACGGCGCAATTATCCGCCGCATATTTTAGCGCCATCTGATGATGCGCTAAAGAAAAATCGGCCATCGCATCACCAACAAAGAAGGTCTGGACATCCTGCATAAATGCGTCCCCGGCCGTTAAAAGGCAGCCAATGTGGGCATAAACGCCGCAAATGATCAGCTGATCACGACCCCGCTCCTGCATAAATTTCCTGAGCTTGGTCCGTTTAAAGGCGCTGTAGCGCCACTTTGTCAGTACCGTGTCGTTTTCACCGGGCGCAATGGCGTCCACTATTTTGGCCTGCTCAGGCTCATCAGCCAGTCCCGGTCCCCAAAAATCCCGGAGCAGGGCGTGGTCTTCGGGCTGCTGCGCACCGGGCTGGGCCGTATAAACAACCGGTATCCCCAACTCTGCGCACCGGGTTTTTAACAGCCTGATATTTTCCAATAGCTCCGCCACCGGGGACGCCTCCGGCTGATAGGCACTAAGAAAATACTGCTGCATATCATGAATCAGAAGCACGGCGCGCTGCGAATGAGCCTTCCACCAGGCTCTGTTTGAGGGTAAATCGGCTTCCAGAGGCATTGAATAGGGTAAAATAGCCGGAATAGACATTAAATCACTCCTTTAAATTTTTATCGGCCCCTGCTCCACCGCTTCGCTGTCACTGACATCGACAGCAAAAGCGGCGGCCTGGCAGCCCGCCGCCTTCAGCTCATTCACCAAACTGCTGAGTTTGGCCTCGTTCTGATCCAGCACGGCCAGTGCGGCTCCGGCTGCGCATAAGGCCCGGACGACAACGCCCCGATACCCTGCGCACCGCCCGTTACCAGCGCAATCTTTCCTGCTATGTTTAAAAATCCATTGTTTCCTTCCTTTCCCTGCCTCCATAGCTGTTCCCCGGCTTAAACCCGGAGTCTGTCAAAAACAAACGGCTGATTCGGCCTCCAATGTCTGGCGGCCCTTTCCGGCTATCCTCCGGAAAATTTCTTCTTTGTTTCAGCAATGATATTCATTATCACTGTTTGTTTTTTACCAGTATAACAAAATGGAAACTAATGGCAAATGGACTTTTTTCCATTTTTCCTAGATATTTTTCTAAATTATGGAATAAACTGAACCAGGACACCCTGCCGCAGATTAAAGCCGAAAATAGTAAAAGCCCATGACTTCGCAGCCATGGGAAAGTGCGGCCGAACCGCAGTTTGGATTTGGCAATATCCAAAAACACAGCCTGCCGCAGGCCGAAAAACCAAGAGCCGGTCACAGAGCTTTTCCACAGCCTAAGCGCTCTGCCTAACCGCCCGGCGGGTTACCCCTGAACGCGACCGCGCCGGCATAACCCCGGACAGGCTCGAAGGGCAGAATTCGCCAGTCGGCGGCCCCTTCGCCCTTGATACGAAGAATGCCATGCGCCGTTTTATTGTCCGCACAGATAAAAAATGAATGCAGCGGGCGGCTTAAACCATCTCCCGTCGCTTTAACAAACGCCTCTTTACAGGTCCAGCAATCAAAAAAATACTGCTGCTTTTTGCTGCAGGGCAGACTTTGCAGCACCGCGCTCTCCGTTGGATGAAAATAATAACCGGCCATTTCTTCAAAGTCCGGAATAGCCCGGATATGCTCCACATCAACGCCAATATGCCGGATTTTGGAAAAGGCTAAAGCTACCAGTTGATGAGAATGGGAAATGTTAAAGAAAAAATCCGCTACGGCGCAAGGCCCATACAGTTCGGGCTTTCCCTTAGAACCATTGCGGAAATCAATTCGCCGGGGCCGAGTGTTCAGGTAGCGGCTGATCAACTTCCGCAGGATTCCATGAGCTACGGCAAACCGGACACGGTCCTGTTGAAAATAAAACCGTCCCATCCGCCTGCTTTCCTCGCCGGAAAGGAGCGCCGCCAATTCCTGAACCCGGGCGTTAAAGGCCGGTGTATAAGCCTGCCAGACCTGTATTTCACAGGTTGGTAAGCTAAGGGGAGCATCCTGATCCAATTGCGGCTCGTCAAATTCCATGATTCGTATTTTGGGCATTTCGTTACTAGCAATAATTAAATACTTTTTTTAATTTTTGCACTTCGCCAATCAAATCCGTAAAACCCGCAAAGTTGATCGATTGATCTCCATCAGACAGAGCTTCCCCCGGATTGGGATGAATCTCAATCATAATGCCGTCGGCGCCAATGGCCATCGCCGCTTTGGCCATTGGCAAAATCATATCACTTCTGCCGGTGCCATGGCTCGGGTCTACAATCACCGGCAGATGGCTAAGCTGCTTGACCGCCAATACAGCACTCAGGTCTAAGGTATTTCTTGTATATTTTTCGAAGGTTCTTATTCCTCTTTCGCACAGTATTACATTCCGGTTGCCTTCACACATAATGTATTCAGCCGCCGCCAGCCACTCTTCAATCGTTGCGGAAAGCCCTCGTTTTAAAATCACCGGCAGACTTGTTTTTCCTACCTTCTTCAATAAATCAAAATTCTGCATATTTCTTGACCCGATTTGTAAAATATCCACATTGCGGGAAACAACGTCAACCATTTCCGTACTCATCACTTCTGTACTAACAATGACATTGTATTTCTTTTTGGCCTGTTCCAAAATACCTAATCCATCAATCCCCAGCCCCTGGAATGAATACGGGTTTGTTCTTGGTTTAAAGGTGCCGCCCCGCATAAATATGGTTCCCATATCCTGGATTACCTTTGCAGTCATAAACATCTGCTCCTGGCTTTCCACTGCGCACGGACCGGCGATCACAACAAAGTTTCCATTGCCTATTTTACTTCCGGCAAAATCAATAATCGTTTTATGATCCTTTTGCTGTTTCTTTATTTTCAACAACCCATTCATTTTCTTCCTCCTTCTAAGTCCCTGCTGTTTGCGTTGCAGACAATTTCGTTCCGCCTGTCCGGAAAAAGACAGGCCACCTTTGTAGTACCTTATCAGCCCTTAACCCGGCGGGTACATCTGCTTTTTGACCTGTCCCCTTGTTGATTAAGAGAAAGAATTCATAACGCTAGCTTAAGTGATAATGATAATTATTGTCAAAGCTTATTATTGGTTAAAATTTCTAATTTTTATAAATAATGGTGTTATTTGCGCCTTTTATCCTTCATTATCTTCCAATTATAGGTAAAACGCATCACTTTCAACTTAAGCAGTAAAAGCTCCATTCCCGCTCCCCTGCAAGCTCTTTGCCCGTCGCGTCCAGTCAGCGCTTTTTCATATAAAAAGGACTGTCTTGCGCGGCCATTAAAAAAATCGCGCAAAGACAGCCCCCGGGGATCGTTTAAGCCCGCAAAGCAGTTAACTATTCCTATGATCAGCCATGCCGCAGGGAGCATCTCAATGCTCTTGCATTTTCAGCATTTTCGGGCTAATGACTTGGCTGTTAGATTGTTCTTATCATTGCCGTCTCATCACAGTTGGGAAACTTAGGACAGTTGATACATTCTTTCCAGACCTTATGCGGCAGCGCTTCTTTACCAACCTCCGCAAAGCCCAGTTTAGCAAAAAAGCCTGGTTGATAGGTTAATGTAAATAACGTCTTTACACCAAGTTCCCGGGCCTCAAGAACCAGAGCTTCAACAATGCTGCGGCCAACGCCCTGCTTGGCTGCTTCCGGGGCAATTGCCATCGCCCGGATTTCCGCCAGTTCATCCCAGACTAAATGCAGAGCGCCTACGCCGACAACAGCGCCATGCTGCTCCGCCACAATCATATCCCGCAGCGTTTCATACAATATATTGCGCGAACGGGGCAGCATCAGTCCCTGGTCCGCATAATGGTTAATCAGCTTATGAATGGTTTCCACATCTTTAAATTTAGGTTTACGATAAAGCATCAATACCCCTCCCCTCGCTGGTTTTTCTGCAACCTATATCCCTCCGGGTTCTTTTACGTTTTTTTCGCTTGACCGCGTTGACATCGCAAGTGGATCAGACTAGACTACTGTATAATTATAATAAAATTTTTATATTTATGCAACGGTCTGCATCAACTCTTTTTGCCGCTTGGACATAAGGAAACCAGAGGACAATTGTCGCATTCGGGTACACGGGCTTTACATACTAACCGGCCATGCCAGATTAACCAATGATGAGCCTGGCTCCATTGATGACGGGGAATTGCCTTCATTAACCCCTGCTCTACTTCCAGCGGGGTTGCGCCTGTCGCCAGTTTCAGCCGGTTGGAGACCCGAAATACATGGGTATCTACAGCGATGGCCGGAACGTCAAATAACTGGCTTAATACAACATTGGCCGTCTTTCGCCCCACACCGGGCAGCTTTACCAGTTCATCAAAGGTCGCAGGAACTTCACCGCCATATTCTGTGCATAATATCCGGCAGGTTTCCAGGATATTTTTGGCTTTACTGCGAAACAGGCCGCAGTCCCGAATTGCCTCCTCCAGACGTTCCTGCCCCAGGGCGAGAATCTTTGCCGGCGTATTGAGTTCGGGAAATATCCGGGCGGTAATCTTATTCACCCGTATATCAGTACACTGGGCGGATAACACCACTGCAATTAAGAGTTCAAACGGGGAAGAATAATGAAGGGCGGTTTTGGTACCGGCATAAGTACGGGCCAGGATATCCAGCATTTGCGCTTTTACAGCTTTCGTCACCCGCATAGTGATCACCTCGGATTTTTTAAATTTCCTTAAGACAGCGACTCGCAACATAGACAGGTACTCGAAGGAAACGCCAACAGCGGCCAATGCGCAGTACGAATGGCAGGCTGGTAATTACCGCCTGCCATTGAGAATCAGTGCTATTTCTCCCTGCTACTAGTCAGTTCGTCAGGCTGCGGATAGGTGCGGGAATTCGCCCGCCCCTGGCAATAAAAGACTCCGAACTGAATTTACTTACCTTTAGAATAGGGCTGTACCCCAGTAAACCGCCGAACTCAACAGTATCCCCGACTTTTTTCCCGGGAACCGGAATAATCCGTACAGCGGTGGTTTTATTATTGATCATGCCGATCGCCGCCTCATCGGCAATAATGCCGGATATTGTTGCGGCTGTAGTATCACCGGCGACGGCGATCATGTCAAGGCCCACAGAGCAAACACAGGTCATCGCTTCCAGCTTTTCCAGACTTAAACTACCGCATTCAACAGCCGCAATCATTCCCGCGTCTTCACTAACCGGAATAAAGGCGCCGCTTAGCCCGCCGACATGAGAGGAGGCCATCAAACCGCCTTTTTTCACCGCATCATTGAGCAAAGCCAGTGCGGCGGTAGTCCCTGGAGCGCCGCAGCTTTCCAGGCCCATTTCTTCCAGAATATGAGCTACACTATCCCCCACCGCGGGAGTGGGCGCCAGAGATAAATCAATAATTCCAAAAGGTACGCCCAGGCGGCGGGATGCCTGCTGGGCGACAAGCTGGCCGACCCTGGTTATCTTAAAGGCTGTTTTCTTAATGGTTTCGGCAACGGTACTGAAGTCGGCTCCTTTGATATCTTCCAGCGCCCGTTTCACAACCCCCGGACCGCTAACGCCGACATTAATGACTTTCTCCGGCTCGCCCACGCCGTGAAAAGCGCCGGCCATAAACGGATTGTCCTCAGGCACATTGGCAAAAACCACCAGTTTGGCGCAGCCCAGCGCATCACGATCCCTGGTCAGTTCAGCCGTACGCTTAATAATTTCGCCCATTTCCCTTACACAGTCCATATTGATTCCGGCTTTGGTTGAGCCAAGATTTACCGATGAACAAACCCTGTCGGTGGTGGCCAACGCCTGGGGAATGGAATTGATCAGTACTTTGTCGCCATTGGTATAGCCTTTTTCCACCAGTGCGGAAAATCCACCAATGAAATTTACGCCAACTGCCTTAGCCGCTGCATCCAGCGCTTCCGCCACCGGCACAAAGCTGTCGGTCCGGCAGCTTTCAGCGGCAATGGCGATCGGAGTTACCGAAATCCGCTTGTTAATAATGGGTACGCCATATTCAGCTTCAATATCTTCGCCGGTTTGTACCAAGTATTCGGCGGAACGGGTAATCTTCTCATAAATATTTTCACAGAACTGTTTAATGTTGGGATGCGCGCAATCCCGCAGGCTGATCCCCATGGTGATTGTCCGGACATCGAGCTTGTTCTCGGCAATCATGCGATTGGTCTCTAATATATCCTGAATGGTTAACATTACATATCCTCCAAATGCTAAATAAACTGTATTTTTATTCAAAGAGATTCTGTCAAGCTTAAACCAAGCTAAATGCGATGCATGCTCTGAAAGATATCCTCATGCTGAACTTTGATATCCAGTCCGATTTCCGCGCCTTTTCCCCGCAATAACTGCTGTAAATCTTTTAAGCTGATTTTTCCGCCGGCCATGTCGGCAATCATGACCATATTAAAAAACCCATCCACAATATTCTGATTGATGTTTAAAATATTGACGTTGTTTTCAGCTAAAATATTGCTGATCATAGCAATAATTCCTACCCGGTCTTGTCCAACAATCGTAACTACGATTTTCATGCTCCACACTCCTCAGTAATTGTTCAAATAAAATTTCTTCCCCGGACCAGGCAGTCTGCTGACTGTTGATACAAATTTGTATTCGGTCCGAAAACATTTATCGCCTTAAAAAAGATAACAATTATATTCATTATACGTAAATTGTAGCAAAAGCCAAGGTTTTTTTGCAATGTTTTTATTTTCTGATAATGTCAAAAGAAAAGCCGGCCCTTTCTCTGGCCGGCTTTTTCACCATATACAAAATATACAAAGCTTAACGGTGCAGCAGATATTCATAGGCGATTAAAGCAGCTTTGGCTCCGTCGCCGGCGGCAATGACAATTTGCTTGTCAATGCCGTCAGTTACATCACCGGCGGCAAAGAGGCCGGAAACATTGGTCCGGCAGCGGCAGTCAACCATAATTTCCCGGCGCTGGTTTAAGGCAATCACCCCTTCGGCAAATTCAGTGTTTGGATTAAGGCCGATTTCCACAAAAATTCCCTGAACAGCCAAATCGGTTTCCTCACCGCGGTCTTTTCGGGCAACAATAAACTTTTCGACAAAAAGATTGCCTTGTACCTCTTTGGAAATATAGCCTTGCAATGCAATGACGTTTTTCGCCTGCTGCAGCTTATCCAGCATTACCGGGTCGGCGCTGTAACGGTTGCGTACAATCAGATAAACGGTTTCGGCAACGCCGCTTAATTCGTAAGCCGCCTGTACTGCGGAATTACCGCCGCCCACAACCGCTACCGTTTTGTTGGCAAACAATGGGCCGTCGCAGGTTGCGCAATAACTAACACCCCGGCCGGTAAACTCGACCTCGCCCGGCACTTCCATCCGGCGCGGGCGCTTTCCTGAAGCGATGATAACGGCTTTGGCCTGATATTGACCGTTCCCGGTGGCTACGGTAAAGGTATTGTCGGTATTGATTGTCAGTTTCCGGGCCTCTTCGTACTTAATATTGTCCGAATGATGTCTGGCCTGCTCGTCAAACTTCTCCATCAATTCCGGGCCGGTAATAAACTGATAGCCCATGTAGTTTTCAATTTCAGTTGTCCACATGGGCTGTCCGCCGAAGTCTTTGGTAAGAACCAGTGTATTCAGTTTTTTACGGGCCGTATAAACAGAAGCCGTTAAACCGGCTGGCCCGCCGCCGATAATTATAACATCATACATTTTTCACCATCCTTACTTACGTCCTGTTTTGGCGATAATAGGCATAGGTAAGCCCTTCCTCATTCAACACCATCCGGCCGGAGGTGACTACGGCCACAAACAGCGTATGTGTTCCGACATCGGTTGTTTTCGCCGGAATAACCGTTGCCTCCAAATAGGCGATGCAGTTTCGTAAAACCGGACAGCCGTTAAGCGCTGGCAAAAAGTCAATGCCGGCGAATTTATCCGTTCCCCGGCCTGAACGGTAACCAAAGTGCTTAACTGCCGCTAATTGTTCGCGGCCTAAAATCGATACAGTAAAGGTGCCACTGTATTTTATGTACTCATGCGTCAGATTGTTCTTGTTAATGCACACCGCAATCTGCGGGGGATCATCCGTAAGCTGAAATACCGTGTTGGCGCACATTCCGTTATGTTTGTCGTCTTTGGCCGCTGCAACGACATACAATCCGTAACTGATCATATTTAAAGCAGCCCGGATTGTCCCCATATCGGTATCGGCAATTACCTGGGCATCAAGCGCAGCGATTTTTTCTTCCAGCAGCACAAATAACTCCGGGCCAACGCCGCACAGCGGACAGCGTTCCGGAGGATGCTCACCGGTATGAATATAATCACATACGGTACACTTCCACCGCTTAACGCCGCCGGCATTGCCTGAATCGCCGCTTTTTATGGAGAATTCCTCCGGGCCCACCCCGCATACCGGACAACTTTCCGGCGGATTATCCCCCGTATGTTCGTAACCGCAAACCATACACCGCCATATCTTCATTCTTCAATCCCCTTTCTTCTAAATTGTTGGAATACTTAGCCATTAAAGTAAATATTCGTATTAAATGCGCATTCCCCTTTATGGCAATGCGGCCTGTCAGCTTTCTCTTATTTTTTCCTGATCAAACCTGCTATAACCATCGTATTTTTTAGTTAAGTAATATTCGGGCAGGACTAAGCGCCTATTGGCGGGAATTTTAAAACAATCAGACTTACCTACAGGAGGCTTAACTATGCGTTCACTAGGATTTGCCAATGGAACAATCATTGATTTAACTGAAAATGCCGTACCCTTGGAAGATCGCGGACACCAATTTGGCGATGGAATTTATGAAGTAACCAGAGTTTATAACGGCAGATGCTTTGCTCTTGAAAAACATATCGAAAGAGCTTACCGTTCGCTGCGCCAGCTAAAAATACCGGCAGTCCATACTTATGAGGAATTTGCTCAAATGCATCATCTGCTCATTACTGAAAGCGGTATTTCAGACGGCGCAATCTATTTTCAAATTACCCGCGGCGTTGCCCCCCGGGGGCATGGCTTTCCGGAGAATGTTGTTCCCCGCCTGACCATGTCAATTCGCCCGGTTGCCGCCAATAACCGGCTCCAGGCGGATGGGATCAAAGCGCTCTTTATTCCGGATGAACGCTGGCTGCGCTGTGACATCAAATCACTCAATCTGCTGAGCAACGTTCTTGGCAAACAACGCGCCAAGGAAGCAGGCTGCGTTGAAGCAATTCAAATTCGCAATGAGTTTGTAACCGAAGGCACCAGCACCAATTTTTTCATCATTAAAGACGAACTATTATGGACCCATCCGCTGTCGAATCTGATTCTAAGCGGGGTAACACGTTCCATTATTATCGAAACCCTTGCTCCGTCGCTTGGTCTAACCGTTCTGGAAAAGCCATTCAGCCCCGAATTTACGCATAAAGCTGATGAAGCCTTTATTTGCGGTACAACATCGGAGATTACGCCGGTCATCAGCCTGAGCGGCGCCGTTGTCGGCGATGGGGCCGCCGGACCGGTAACCCAAAAACTCCAACAAGCCTATCAAATGCTCATTGACAAACAGTGCAAGCGCTAAACGCCGCCGCAATGGCCCCCCGCCCTGCCGTCATTTGACGGCATAAGAAGATTATGATAATATTCTTTCAATAAAGCCGTTATGAAAAGGATGGTTGTGATGACTCCCGAAATAATTTCCCGTATCAATGCCCTGGCCAAAAAACAGCGTGAATGCGGTTTGAATCAGGAAGAATGCGCCGAGCAGGCGAAGCTTCGCCGTATTTATATTGATAATATTAAAGCACAGCTGAAAACTCATCTGGACTGTATTGAAACAGTGCCGCGCTCCACTGCAAACGAATGGCGATGATGGCTTCTTCCGGCCGCCAAAGCTGGTTCTATTTGCTTTTATTGACTGCCGGTCACTTCTTTAGCGACTTTTACACCAATTTTTTGCCGGCTTTGCTGCCGGCAGTTATTGCAAGTCAGGGCTTATCCCTGACATTAAGCGGCCTTTTGGTCATGGTGTTCGCCGTCACCTCCAGCATGCTCCAGCCTGTCTGCGGTTATTTTATGGATAAAGGCAGCTATGCCTGGCTGCTGCTGGTCACTTTGCCTGTCAGCGCCGTTTTTATCTGTTCCAGCGGACTGGCTTCCAATACGCTGTATTTGTTTGGCACGGTTGCTGTATCCGGTATCGCCGCCTCCCTGTTTCACCCGCTTGCGTCCAGCCTGGTAGGCCGGACGGTGGTCAGCGGCCGCCAGGGATTGGCCATGTCCTTATTTGTTGGCGGCGGTAACCTGGGATTTGCCTTTGCCCCTTTTGTGATCATTTATGTTCTGGTCCACTGGGGAATCGGCTATCTGCCGTGGCTCATTATTCCGGCGCTATTGCTGACAGTGGCCTTGTATAGCAGCGGCTTGTATAAAACCGATCTGAGAGTTGCCCGGCAGCGTCTTACGGAAGATCCCCCCTGGTATAAGTCCAAAAATATTCTGATGCTCAATGTCGTTATGGCCTTACGCTCCTGGCCGCAGGTCGCCATTCCCACCTTTCTGCCCGTCCTGCTGGCCGGCCAGGGCCATCCGCCGCTCCTGGCCGGTCATATGCTGACCGTATTCCTGCTGGGCGGCGCGGCGGGCGCCCTTGTCGGCGGCTACAGCGGCGATAAGGCCGGCCATAAAAAGTGCATCCTGTTGTCGCTTATTTTCTGTCTGCCGCCAACCTATTACTTATTGTCGGCCAGCACGATCAACTGGCTCACCTGGCTGTCGCTCGCCCTCAGCGGTGCTTTGCTGCAAAGCATGGTTCCTTCCTCCATCGTCTGGGCGCAAACCATTCTGCCGGGCAATGCCGCAATGGTTTCCGGCATGATGCTCGGCCTTACCTTTGGGCTGGGAGGCGCAGGAACGGCAATCACCGGAGCGGTCGCTGATTATATCGGCTTGCCGCAGGCATTATTATGGACCGTTGTCCCGCTTATCCTGGCTATCCCCCTTACCTTTGGCATTCCGGACGAAGCGCCGGCCCGACAGTCTCCTCAAACGTTTTCCGTGAAATAAACAAAAGGGCGTGCCGCAAAACGTTTTAAACAACGCAATGCGGCACGCTTTTTTGTTATCCTTACGAAACGGCAAGTTGGTTTATTTTAATGGTGATTGCCGGCAAGGTCCTGATGACATTGATCCAGCCGCTCGTGTTCATCGCTTTTATCCTGCTGCAGGCTGACGCCTTTTCGTTTTAGAAGATAACGAAACAGCGCCGACAGCTTTCCACAATTCAGCTGATCGGTAACGATTGGCGGAGAAGGCTGGCGGTACTCCTGGAGAAAGGCGTTGCCTCTTTGGATACAGCCCGTTACAAACAGGGGATATTGGGGGAAATTACTTCTAAGCATGCAGGGCACCTCAATCTGTATAATGTATTGATTTTAGTATAAAATACATTAATATAAATGTAAAATATACGTTTACTATAATATGATAAAAATAATTTATGCTGGAGGGGTAGAATGGAAATCCGTCAGCTGCAATATTTCCAGATGGCCTGTCAACTGAAAAGCATTACCAAAGCGGCAGAGCGGCTGCATGTGTCGCAACCGTCGGTGTCCATGGCGATCCAGAAGCTGGAGGAGGAGCTGGGTGTGCTGCTTTTGGACCGCCGTCAGAAACAGATCACGCTGACCGGGGAAGGCGAAGTCTTTTTGCAGCGAATTCGGGATGTCCTGAGCCGGCTTCAGGATATTGCGGTGGAAATGAACGATTACAAAAGGCTGCAAAAGGGGACAATCAGGATCGGCATCCCGCCCATGATCGGTACGTTTTTGTTTCCCCACATTTATGCGGAATTCGGCAAACGGTACCCCCTGGTGGAAATTGTGGCCACAGAGGCGGGGACGATGACCATCCGGGAACAACTGGAGCAGGATGTGCTGGACCTGGGAATCATTTTGCTGTCGCAGCTGTCGCCCAACCTGGAAACAGCGCCGCTTGCCGAAAATCAAATTCTGGTCTGTCTGCCGCCCGGGCATCCTTTGGCTGAACTGGAGCATATCCCCTTTACGGCACTGGCACGGGAGCCCTTTATTCTTTTCCATGAAGACTCTTACAACCGCCATATTATCCTGGAAGAATGCCGCCGCCACCGCTTTCAGCCGCACATCCGCTTTTCCTCCAACCAGATCGGGACCATTACAGGCCTGGTGGAGCAAGGCATGGGAATTTCTTTTCTGCTTGATGCGGTTGTTTCCCGTTATGCCAATATTTGCTCCCGGCCGCTGGCTAACCCGCTGTTTTTCAAGATTGTGATGGCCTGGAAAAGCAACCGGTATTTGTCCAAACCGGCCAAAGCCTTTATGGATTTTATCACGGAACTGTACCGTTGATCCTTTCTCAACCACTTTTCTTTTTTCCGCGCAAAAACAGGCGCGCCGTCAAATCTTTTTGACGGCGCGCCTGTTTCATCTTTTTGCTTGGAGCAATCGCCATGAAAACCATCGGCATAGACAGACGGTCATTTAAGCCAACATTGCCCTTTTGCTTTATTTCGGTTCAAAGGTCTGACAGTCCGTGTCCTCATTTAACGAAGCATTGATTCCGCTGACTGCAATCGACCTGGCGCTGCACAGGTTGCTTTCCTGCCAGTGCTTGCAATTGCTGACAAAGCATTCGACACTAGGCGTCACTTGCGTACCACTTAAAAAAGCCGCCGACACAACTCCGCCTATATTAGAGTTATGAAAAGCGCCAACAATATCGCCAACCGTCTTGCGCGGATGGAAAGCTTTACATAAAGTATCCGTCGTCCGGGAAGAACGTGCTGCTGTTTCATCATTATAAATACTGATTTTGGCCGCCATGCACTGGTCGCCCGGCATATAATGAGTACATTGATCCACAGTACATTTAACCAAAGGATTAGCGCTGGACATCAAAAAATCACCTCCAGTTTTTTTTAGTTTTCGTATTTAAAGAATCTTTTATCCTTTAAATATTTACCATTGAAACTGCCAAACGCTCATCATAGCCGCAATTGGGACAGTAGTATAAATGCCCGCAGCAACTGTCGTCCGGGCCGCTCTTGCCGTCCTCCGTTCTGTACGGTCCGTACGGGCCAAAATAGTTTTCCAGCATACCGCCGTCAACCATTGGCTGTCCACAGCGCGGGCACTCTTGGGCGAGTGTTTGCAGGGCATTACATAACGGGCAGACTTTAGCCACTTTTTCACCTCAGATCCGGTCAGGCACTACTCATTATGTCACCGCATATCATATAACAGAATGCCTTAACTATTGGGGGTCGGTACTGTGCTTACTCTTCATAACATACTTGATATGACCAGCATCGTCTTGGGATTTACCATTTTCATTATTGCCTGGTTTAACACAACGCAAAACAATAACAATAAGTTTAAGGCCGCCGGTGTTGCTATATTATTTGCAACTATTCTGGACTTGATACACCTGATGACCTCCGCAAAAATGCTAGGCTCCGGCCTTCCCGTCAATTCCTTCGTTCTATTTGTCCTCGCCCGTCTCATCTGGTCCTGCGCCCTGCTCTACGCGGTTTACCTCCCGGCGAAACTGAATGGCTGCAGAAACACTTCCCTCTTGTACACGCTGCTGATCATCGTAGGAATATTAATGGCCAACCTTATCTTTAGTTCGGAAACATGGCCGTGCTTATTGATTAACGGCTATGCTCAATCGCTGCTGCCAATGGTCTTACTCACTGCCATTGTGCCGGATGTTGCGGCACTGATCATCTTGCGGCGACACTATGCAAACTACGTCACAGCAAACCGGCTCCAAATTGCATTGCTGTTTGATATTCTCACCAATGCAGGCTATGCGCTCAGCCTCCTGGCTCCTTTTGACCTTGATTTTTCCATTCACATCTTCAAACTTCTTGCCTCTTTCTACATGCTCCAGGCGGTATTCCGGCTGGTCGTGCAATATCCTTATGAACAATTGGTCAATTTAAAAGAACGTCTGGAAGATTTGGTGGCCAAAAATGCCCAGTTATACAAAGAATCGGAAAAGCAGCGCAATTTAGTAGAAAATGCCCTGGCTAAAATTGGCGCAATCATTTCTTCCCAATTGGACTTGCGCGATACCCTCGACGCTATTGCGGATATGGTCGCCGATATGATGAATTCCAGCCAAAGCGTCATTGCCCTGATTAGCACTGATCAATCCCAGTTACAGGTTGTCGCGACTTACGGGATTAATACTCCGCCGTCCCTTTTGCCCTGGCAGCACAGCCTCGGCGGTCAGGTCATCGAAATTAACAAAGCCTTGTATATCTCCGACCTTTCCAGCCAGCCGGATATGTTTCGCCCCCAGCTTATATTTTCCAATATCCGTTCGATTATTGCCGCTCCACTCATCAATGACGGTCAGGTAATCGGCGTAATCGAAGTGTATTCCAGTGAAACCGCCGCTTATGATCAGCATGACGCCTTATTCTTGACAGCGCTGGGACATCATGCCGGTGCAGCGATTGCCAGCGCTATGCTGTACGAAGAAACAAAACTGCGCCTGGAAGAAGAAAAGTTCCTGTCGGAAATCGCTCAGTCAGCCGCTGCCACGATCGATACCGACACGATTGTTGAACAATGCAGTACACATGCGGTAAAAGCGCTCAGCGGCGATATCGGCATAGGTTTTCTGCTCGGCAATTCGCCTGATTTCTACCGGGTAGCGGCGGCAGTCAATTTTTCCTGTAAGCTGCCGGATATTGCTTTGACTGATTATCCTGAACTGAATACCCTGGTCAGCGGACTAAAACCGGTTACAGCGCCGGCTGAGGTCTTTGAACCGATTACCCACTCCTGTGATAAAATTGATGTCCGCCATATCATGGTACTGCCCTTGGCAGTCGATCAACGCTTACTGGGTTTTCTCCTGATCGGCTGGCAGCGGTTTATTACGCCGGAGCGGCTGAAAAGAATTTCTTTCGCCAAAATCATGGCACAGCAGATTGCCCTTGGCCTGGAAAAAGCCCATCTGTATAATCAGGTAAAATCAATGGCCCTGTCTGACGGTTTAACCGGTCTGGCCAACCGGCGTAATTTCGATATGTTTCTTAAAACCGAGCTTCGAAGAGCCGCCTCGCTTAAACGGCCATTGAGTCTCATTATGCTGGATCTGGATAAATTCAAAAACTACAATGACACTTACGGCCATCTTGTCGGTGACAAGTTATTAGCCCAAATTGGTCAAATCCTTCATCACAACGTCCGTAACATTGATCTGCCGGCCCGCTATGGCGGTGAAGAATTCAGCATTATCCTGCCTGAATGCAGCAGCGCTGAAGCAACGGTTGTCGCCGAGAAACTGCGGGTAACAATTGAGCAGAATCATTATCCTGACAATGCCGGAGCCTTTACCGCCCGCATTACGGCAAGCCTGGGTATAGCAACCTACGACCCGGCCCTGACCGCCTGTCCCCCGGATACGGAAAAAATCATTTCCATTGCCGACAAAGCGTTATATAAGGCTAAACAGCAAGGCCGGAACCGGGTGATTTCCGCCAGCGTTCTAGAGTAATTGCCCTCTGGCTGCCGCTGCTCGCTTGGCGAAGCCTTCAGCCGGCCGCCTTGTCACTGCTGCCTGCTGTCCGTACAACAGCGCTGCCCCGTAAGCCAATAAAAACGCTTACGGGGCAGCCATTATGTTAAGCCGGCAAGGTCCTGACACTACCACCTTCCGCCGCAGTACGCATGTTAAAAAAATCACAATTAATAACCGCCAGCTAATTGACAAAAGCTGCAGAAATAACTATAATGAAACTGTTCAATAAAATCGATCAAGTATCTAAATTCGCAATTCACTGAATTGCCTATTTTTAGGTCTAGAATCGAAATTAATTCATTAGAATGGCCCACATACAAAACTAGGAGGAGATTACTTAATGTCCAAAAATCCAGTTAAAATTATGGAGACAGTGCTGCGTGACGGTCATCAGTCCCTAGCGGCTACCCGCATGCGTATCACGGATATGGTTCCTCAACTGCAAGCTCTTGATGATGTCGGCTACTGGGCATTAGAAGCCTGGGGTGGCGCAACCTTTGACAGCTGTCTGCGTTTCTTGAATGAAGATCCCTGGGAGCGTCTTAAATTCCTGAAAAAAACCCTGAAAACTCCGATTTCCATGCTGCTGAGAGGCCAAAATATCCTAGGCTATAATCACTATGCCGATGATGTTGTAGAAATGTTTGTTAAAAAAATGGTTGAGCATGGAATTGGCGTTATCCGGGTGTTCGATGCGCTGAATGATGTTCGCAACCTAGAAGTTGCGATTAAAGCCGGCTTGGCAGCAGGCGCTCATGTGCAAGGTGTTTGCGTATATACCATCAGCCCTTTCCATACGAAAGAAAGCTATTTGAAGCTTGCCCATGATCTTGTAGACCGCGGCGTACATTCCATTTGCATTAAAGATATGTCCGGCTTATTAGCCCCTTATGTCGCTTATGATCTGGTTAAGGCAATGAAAGCTGAAATTAAAGTTCCGATTCAATTACATACCCATTACACCAGCGGTTTTGGTTCAATGACTTACCTTAAAGCAATTGAAGCAGGCGTTGATGTCATTGACTGTGCGCTTTCGCCATTTGCGCTTGGCACTTCACAGCCTTGCACTGAAACCATGATTGCCGCCCTTGAGGGTACTGAGCGCGATACCGGCCTGGACCGGAAAAAGCTCAAACCAATTGCCCTGCATTTCGGTGAGGTTAAGAAAAGCCTGGCGAACGACTTCAAGCTCAAAACTTATTTTGATGTTGATACCAACGTCCTCGACTTCCAAATTCCCGGCGGTATGCTTTCCAACCTTTATAATCAGCTTAAAGAACAAGGCATGGAAGACAAATATCAGGAATTGCTCGAAGAAATGCCCCGTGTACGGGCTGATCTTGGCTATCCTCCGCTGGTTACGCCAACCAGCCAGATTGTCGGTTCAATGGCTACCTTCAATGTTATGCTGGGCGAACGCTATAAAATGGTTCCCCGCGAAGTTAAGGATTTGGCCCGCGGCAAATACGGCCGTACGCCGCAGCCGGTGGCAGCCGAAGTTCGGGAAAAGATTATTGGCTCCGATCCGATCATCGAATATCGCCCTGCCGATGATATTCCGCCGCAGCTTGAGACACTTAAAGCGCAATTGGCTGAAAAGGGTTATCCAAACGCGTCAGTGGAAGATGTATTATCCTACGCTGTTTTCCCCGACGTTGCGCTGGAATTCTTTAAAAACAACCGTTAATTTTATCAATAACGCCCGCACACTTCAAGTATGCGGGCGTTTATGATTGGCAAAAAACCGCCAGGCATTAGTAGCCTGAGCGGTCTTTTTTTGCTTGTATCGTTCATCAAGTCCGGTGGAAGCACGATTTTCCAATAAACTCCCGTAAAATTGAGTTTGTTGGAATATCATCACAATCGTTGATTTGCTCAAAATACGACAAGAAATTCAATAAGCGTCTGGCCTCAGAATATTCCGGCTCGGTCTTGGTCACTTTCTCCAGCAGCGGCTCGGCATAGTGCTTTAAGACTGCCAGTTCATAGATCAAGGCGGAATTAAACATAATATCGGCATCCTCCTGATAAGGAAAAATATTTCGCTCTTCACCGCGTCTGACCGACGGCCATATCTTAAGGGTTTTGATGGCGTCATGTCCGCGAAATTGACTGTCGCGGACAATCCTGCGGATTAATCTTGCATCCGTGGTGGGAATCCGGTTATGGTTATCAATCGATAACTGCGTCAGCGCACTGATATAAATTTTAACTTTATGCTCCCGCGAAACAGCCGTTGTCAGACGTTCATTAAGCCCATGAATGCCTTCAATGATCAGCGGCTGGTCCTGGTCAAGCTTGATTTTGTCGCCGCGGTATTCCCGCTGCCCGTTAAGAAAATTATAGTACGGTATTTCGACCTCCTGCCCGGCTAAAAGCCTGGTCAAATGGTCATTGAATAACGTCAGCTCGATTGCCTCTATTGATTCAAAATCATAGTCGCCCTTTTCATCCCGCGGTGTATGCGCCCGGTCTACAAAGTAATCATCAAGTGAAATCGAAACCGGACGAACGCCATTTACCCGCAGCTGAATGCCCAGCCGCTGCGCAAAAGTTGTCTTTCCTGACGATGATGGGCCGGCAACTAATATTACCCTGACTTCGCTGCGGTGTTCTGAAATAAAATCGGCAATCTGAGCAATCTTTTTTTCATGTAAGGCTTCCGCCACCCTGATAATATCGACAAACTGCTCATTTTGCACGTAGGTATTGAGTGTTGCAACATAGCCGCAGTTTAATATTTTGCCCCAGCGTTCAGCTTCGGCAAAAATTTCGGCCAGCTTGGGTTGTTCTTCATATCGCGGAATACGGTCAGGCTGTTCTTTGCCGGGAAAACGAAGAATTAAACCCGGTTGGTAATACTTTAATTCAAAAATTGGCAAATAACCGCTGCTTGGCGCCATTGTACCGGACAAATAATCATAAACGGTTCCGCAATAATAGATGGTAACGCTGCTGCGCTTTAACTGTTGCAGCAATTTCACCTTTTCCGTTTGTCCAACCTTTTCAAACAACGCGATAGCATCAGCCAAAGGCAGCTCCTGTTTAATGATCGGCCGGTCTTCAGCAACAATCCGCCGCATCCGTTCCTCAATGTTAACCACATCTTCCGGGGTTAAGTCGCGGCCTAAATAGACTTCGCAATATAATCCCTTGCTTAACGAATGCTCAACCGTCACTTCGCCGTGGGGGAAGAGCTCGGAAATGGCCGCAATCATGACAAAAGTCAGTGAACGTTGATAGGTCTTACTGCCATCTTCCGTATGTAAATCCAAAAATTCCACTTTGCAAGGGCCGGTAAGCACTGCCTGCAAATCCCTGATGCTATTGTTGACTTTTGCGGCCACAATTGCGGAAGCGTGAAGCCCCTGCCTATCCCGGGCAACATCTCTAAGCGATGTCCCCCGGGGATAAACCCGCTCCTCGCCATTCACAAATTGTATGGTAATCTGATTTTCCATGCTAACGCCCCCTGCCCCAAATAGAAATTGGCTGTTTAGCCGTCATGCCAATGCCGTCACCTTTCAGACGCGCCGCAAGGTACCAGTACCCTGACCAAGTTAAATCTTAGCTTAGCCAGCGTAGCTTTAATTCTAATTCATAACTTTGCCAAGACACTAACATAAGGTGACGATAAGTTGATAGGTAATAGCGCTGACAAGTGCAGTGCTGGGAATGGTCAGAATCCAGGCCATTACCATCTGCTGGGCAACTCCCCAGCGGACGGCGCTAACCCGTTTAGCTGTTCCCACTCCCATGATGGACCCTGAAACCACATGGGTGGTACTTACCGGCAAATGCAGTAAGGTTGCGCTAAATACAATCAGCGCCGAATTGAGGTCGGCGGCAAAACCGCTCATTGGCTCAAGCTTGAATATCTTGCCCCCCATGGTGCGGATAATCCGCCAGCCGCCGGCGGCAGTACCACAGCCCATAGCGGTAGCGGCCGCTAGTTTAACCCAGGTAGGTACTTCCAAAGTAGTTAAATAACCGCCGCTGACTAAGGCCAGAGTGATAATGCCCATTGCTTTTTGAGCATCATTTGATCCATGTGAAAAAGACATCATGGCTGCGGAAAGTATTTGCAGCCGCCTGAATTTTGAATTGATATTTGATGGCGCCATACGACCAAACAGCCAAAATAAGGCCGTCATAATGATTAGTCCGGTTACGATTGCAATTACCGGGGAAACAATTAAGGATAAGACAATTTTTATAATACCTTCAATTTTCAAACCTTCCACTCCCCGGGAAACCAAAACAGCGCCAACAACCCCGCCTACCAATGCATGGGAGGAACTACTGGGAATCCCCAGCCACCAGGTAACCAGATTCCAAACAATTGCCCCGACCAAAGCGGCAATAATCACTTGCTGATTGACCATTTGCGCTGATTTTACCAAATCTCCGCCAATGGTTTTGGCGACTCCGGTACTATACATGGCGCCTAGAAAATTCAGGCTGGCAGCCATCCAGACTGCAACCCGGGGCGACAGCGCTCTGGTCGATACCGACGTTGCAATGGCATTGGCAGTATCATGAAAACCATTAATATAATCAAAAACCAAGGCTAACAGAACAACTCCAACAATCAGTAAATCAGGCATATTTCATTACCACACCCCGTAATAAGTCTGCGATATCTTCGCAATGGTCCAAAGTTCCTTCCAAATACTCCAGTACTTCTTTCCATTTGATAATTTCAATGGGGTCAGGACAGGAGGTAAACAGATTGGCTACTTCCTGGCGGTAAATGCGGTCGCCTTCACTCTCCAGCACGTTAATCTTACGCGTATGATCAAGAATTTTATGCTGATTGCCTTTAATATTTTTCAGCAGGTCAAAAGCAAGCACCAATTCCTCCGTGCAATCCACCAGTAATCTGGTCAGCTCCTTGGCCCCCGGACTTGGCTGGCCGGTGCGGTATAGCAACATTCTCTCCACTGTGCCTTGTAAAAAATCGACCGCATCATCCAATAAAGTAGCCATTGAATAAATATCTTCCCGGTCAAGAGGTGTAATAAAGGTCTGGTTCAGCTTGTCGATGATTGCGTCATTCACATCATCCGCCGCATGTTCAAGATTAGATACTTGAACCATGGTATCTTCAATCTTAGTATAGTCGTTCAATAAGACGTTCATTACATAGGCCCCGTCTCTCAACAAGCGCGCGCTTTCAGCAAATAACTTAAAAAACTGGTCTTCCTTTGGTTTTAGACAAAACATTCACTTACCCTCCAAATACCCTTTGATTGTTAAACAACTTACGAGCGACCCTCCAACGGCAACCCGTTAGAAACCACCGATTAGAGTTGCTGGCGTACGGAAACAATTACTGCAACCACTATATAATATAACACAATAATTATCAAAAAAGCGAGAAAGAATGACATTTCCAATCATTCTTTCTCATATTTTTACCGCTGGAAAGCATATCCTTTTAAGCAGTCGTACTGTGCCTCAGCGCCGGAAAAGCAGCTTTAGCAACCGGTAGCCTACGATTGGCACAGCCGCCCGTCTGATTGCATAACGCATGCCCCACATAAAGATGAGCAGCGCGCTTACCCCATAAAATATCCAAAAGCCGGGTCCAGGCAATGCAAACATTGCGCCAGCCGTATTTTTTCTGCGCCAACAACCCATATCATTCGCCTCCTTCCATGATTATTATCTCCTGGAGCCGGAAAGCTTAATGATGGATATTATTTCTTCCCATTGTTGTTTCCATCAAATACCGGATGCTGCCACAGCCTTCGCAATTTTAGCTGCCATACCGGTAATCTTGGCTGACGGCACGGCGCATACCGCAATACGCACGCCCCTGGCCAAAGGCACAGCATAAATCAGATCGTCATACAATTTAGCGCAAACTGTATCCGGATCGTGAGCAGGAACTGTCAGGAAAAAGCCTGCCCGATAGGGCAATATATCCAGTCCTGCGGCCTGCGCCTCGCGGATGAAGATATCGGCCCGGTTGCGAATCAGCTGATAAAAGGCCCTTCGCTCCTGCTCGACTTGAGCTAAAATCGTCTTATCTTCATAAATGGCGGCCAATACACTCATTGCACCGCGATTGATATTGGACCAGGTAGCCCTGCTGGTAAATTGATTGATTGCAGTAAATTCACGAATGGCCTCCCTGTCTGAAGAAACGCCAATCATTGCTCCCGTACGCTGCCCATACATCGTATAGCCTTTCGACATACTGAAAGCTAACACCGTCAGAATATTAGACGGTAAGCCGCCGAATTTTTTCAAAAAGGTCCGGCTGGCATTTTTATCGCCGGCAAAATCAAGATAGGCGATATCAGCAAGTAAAACAATTCGCTTGGCAGTATTCAACGCCTGCTCTTTACAAACAGTTACCACCTGCTCCCACTCAGGATCGGTTAAACTGTAACCGGTGGGATTATGCGCCGGTGCATTCATAATGATAATAAGGTTATCCTGCTGCTTAAGAATTTCAGCAACTTTCGCAGCAAACGCACTTATATTAAAGTTCTGGTTTTCATCAAATAAAGCAAACGTAGCCAGTTTGCGCAAAGCCTCTTGACAAAGCTGTGCATACGGACCCCAGTGCCAATCCGAGGTAATTACGGTATCGCCAATTTCGGAATAATTCCAGATGGTATGATGAATCACGCCTGTACCGCCGGCTGTCGCCACCGCCTCAATATAGGCCTCGGGCCTGGAGTCTGCGAAGGTCAGACCGGCAGCCGCCTGCAAATAGCCAGGCAGTCCGGCAATCGGTGCATAGCTAATCATTTCATTGATTGGTAAATTGCGCAGCACTGTTTCCACTGTGGGAATACAGCCCAATACCTCCTGTTCGTCCATAAATGCGCCAATGGTGGCATTAACCACTTTCTCCCTGCCATATAGCTTCATTGCCTGACCGGCAAGACTACTGGCTCCAAAAATTTTATCATTAGCAAATTTACCCCTGGCATGTGATGCAGCAAGACGAAAAGTCATGCTTTTCCCTCCTTTTAATGGTCCAAACAGAAAAAATCGGTCTGCGTTAAGTCCGCACATAAAGTAAGCCGTTTTTTAAAATTCACCGCTGAGTGACCGATCCAATTAAATATTCTTAGGCATAAACCCCTAAACTCCTGCTAGAAATTAAAGTATACAATAACTTTACTAAACTAATTAAAGTAACCGCCGGTGTCGGTATAGCGCAGCAGGCAGCAAATTCCCGGGAAATTGCTGCCTGCTGCGCTATACCGCTCACCTGACCGTAAAAATTAAAGCAGGCCTTTGCAGGCCTGCTCGCGTGTTCTGTAAACCAATTTTACTTACCGGTAAATTTCGATTCCTGAGCCTGGATCATTTTGCGTACCATTTGGCCGCCTACACGACCATTGTCGGCTGAAGTTAATGCACCTTTATAGGTGTTTTTATAATCCTTTAAGCCGATTTCCGCCGCTGTTTCTTCTTTAAGACGATCGAGAGCTTGTTGTGCTGCCGGATTAACAGGTTTTCTGCTTCTTGACATACGCAAAACCTCCGTTTTGTTTTATTTTGTGGTATCTGCTAATAGAATGCCACGACGGAAAAATTCAATACCAAGAAATTAATGACAAAATAAAATTAAGTAACGGCGGCTCGTTCGAGCCGCCGGAGAGAGTGTTGTGGCCAAATTTTTTATTAGAAATTCACGGTAAAAGTCACATCAGTGTGATCTTTATCGGTATCGCCGGAATGATCTTTGGCAATATCCTGTTTAACATTCAGCGTAGCATTGTTGGTTACTTTATAGTTTGCTTCAATCCGAAAGCCTTTGGAATCGTTGAACTGCGTATCGGTTGAATAATCGGATACAGAACCATACTCGACATTGCGGTAGGAAAGAGCGTAATCGAACTCACCTTTGCGAATGGCTTCGCCAACCTTTACCTCGGCAATATAGCCGTCTGCTTTGTCAGAGGTATTGTTCACATATTCAACATTCAAGACAGCATTATCCATCACCTTAGTATCAAAGTTAAGGCCGTAATAGTCAGTGTCGGCCAATTTAAGATAGTTAGCGCCAACATTAACATTTCCCCAAGCGCTATCCACTTCGGCCAGGGTGGTTTTGTCGCCATTGGCTGCTTTCCCAAAGAAACCGCCCAGACTAATATCCTTATCGGCTATGCCAACTTGAGCGCCGTTAAAGGAGTCGCCATCCATCAGCATACCTTTACCGGCCCATAGCGACTGACGGCCAACTCTAAACTCAGTGTCTTTAACCGTAGCGCCAATGTAGGCCTGATCAAGCGAACCGTCAACAGATTCCTGGCCGTTTCGCAAATCATAGTCGCCGGTAGTAAAACGGGCATGCACATTGAAAACTTCATCAATGCTTGTATCCACATTTAAACGAAAGCGGCTGGTAAGCGAAGTATCTTCATCGTTGTTGACATATTCAACTCTGGTATCACCGGAAAAAGCGGGTGCAGCCGCAAAAACGGAAGCAGTGGAAAGTGTCAAGGCCGCAAGCACAGTTGCAGCTAACAGCTTTTTGTTCATTTTTGCTCCTCAGTGTTTTCCTTGATTTTTGAAACCGAGTCCTCTATCCATAACCCTGCTTCTTACTCTGAAAAGTCTTTCGCCATGAGTGTCCACGTTTCCTCAGACCAGTCACTTCTCCCGAATATCGAAACACCGGGTTATCTTATTGCGCTGCCGGACTGCAGTAACTGATTTTCCCTCCCTTCTCACTGCAGTCTGAAGCGTTAATAAGCTAATTTTGCTTGTAATAGTAAATTCTATAATGTTTACATAATTCCTTTTTCGACAACACTAAATAAGCCCGCCAATTATTGGCAGGCTTATTTAAACCACAGGTATTATTTAAATCAAAAAGTTGGTTTTATGTAAACAAAATAGATTATTGCGGAAAAAACTTGGCATGAATCGCATTGACCGCCGCCGTAACCTGATTTTCCTTAATCAGGCAGGAAATACTGATCTCTGATGTACTGATTACTTCAATGTTAACCTCCGCTTCAGAAAGGGCGCCAAACATGGTTGCGGCAATTCCAGGGCTGCCAAACATCCCGGCACCAACTACCGATACCTTGGCTACCGCCTCATCCACCAGTACGCCGGCAGCCGCTAACTGCCGGGCGGCTTGTTCGACGATGATTTTAGTCTGAGCTAAATCGGGCAAGGCTACCGTAAACACCATATCAATTACATTGGTTTCCAGATTGCGAATGCTTTGTACGATCATGTCTACATCAATATTCGCATCAGCCAGTGCAGAAAAAATAGAATAAGCAATACCAGGACGGTTTGGCACTCCCAAAACAGCGATTTTGGCCACATTGCTATCGTGTGTTACTCCTCTGATGATAAACTCTTTTTCTTCCACTGTATATACCTCCCTGATAATTGTCCCTGTTTGCTGAGTAAAAGTCGACCGAACATGGATTGGCACACCAAAGTGTTTGCCCATTTCCACTGCGCGGGGCTGCATAACCACTGCACCCAGGCGAGCCAGCTCCAGCATTTCATTGTACGTTATTTCCTGCATGCGCCGGGCTGATTTAACCACGCGTGGATCAGCTGAGTAAACACCGTCAACATCTGTAAAAATTTCACAACTATCAGCCTTTAAGGCCCCGGCCAGGGCAACAGCCGATGTGTCGGAACCCCCCCGCCCCAATGTTGTGACATCGCCCAAACCGTTCAGTCCCTGAAAACCGGCAACTACCACAATTTTGCCCTGATCTAATTCTTCTAATACCCGCCGGGGCGTTACGTCAACAATCTTCCCCTTGGTATGCACATGATTGGTCACAACGCCGGCCTGGGGACCGGTCAGCGAAATCGCGGGCCGTCCCAGGCTATGGAAAGCCATGGCCAGCAAAGCAATCGTTACTTGCTCGCCCGTGGCCAGCAGCATATCTATTTCCCGCTGGTAAATATACGGTTCAGCGGTAATTTCTTTGGCCAGGGATAACAAATTGTCAGTCGTATCTCCCATCGCTGAAACCACAACTACCACTTTGTCCCCCGGCTGCGTGTCCTGCAGCACACGCTTGGCCACAGCTTGTATTTTTTCGGCAGTGGCCACCGAGCTGCCTCCAAATTTTTTTACAATTAACGCCATTCCCATCCCCCTATGTAAGCATAATTAGTACTTTCCTGACTATTTATATTCTTCATAAAAACACATTTTCCTCTCCCAAATGGACATTGATGGCATTTAATTTACACTTGCAGACAGGCTTTTTTCGATTCGCCGGCTGAACCTGGCTGACTTGGCGAAACCTCTAACCAAATTACACACCTTTTCAGACAATCCTTCATTTTTTTGACCGCAAAAAATCCCGGCCTAAGCCGGGATCAATGTTATTCCGCTACTTTAATTGCCTTATCGCTTTCCCACAGTCCGTGAATGTTGCAGTACGCAGTAGCTACAAAAGTTCCGGAAGTCAAAAGCTTTAATACTGCTTTGCCGAAAGGTTCAGTGTACACAGGTCCTTTATTGGGTCCTTCCACTGACTCACCGTGTACATTGAACTCAAAACAGGCGACTTCATAAGGAAACTTACCGTTATCGGGCTTGAAGTAAAGCTTGATCCAGCGGATATTGTGTTCTGTGGTATTGGGATGGGCAATTTCCTTGCCAACGCTAACCTCAACAGCAATTTTTTCACCCGCTTTAACCTGCTCCGGCGCGTCAATGACCGGAGCATGTTTTTCGGCTTTCCAGTCGGCGCTTTGCATAAGATCAGCAATTTTCATAGCTAATTCCTCCCTATTTGTAATTCTTCATTCAATGATAACTATTTGACCGCGATTCACAAATTCCTGTTTATCTTTATTTATTTTATATATTTTTATCATTTTGCCAGATTGATATGCATGCTGCGGACCAGCTGTTGCGGGGCCCCTTCCCATTCAGGCGGTGGATCGGCTTCAAGTATTTTCAGATTTAACGCGGTATCAGTTTCAAACCGGGATTGCAGCTGCCGGACAGCAGCAATCCCGGTTTCAGCCAGGCAGGCTTTAGCCAGTTCTTCACGGCTCAGCGTCAGTTCAAATACACAATCCCGCTCGGTGGCATTTTTGGTCAGTCCCCAGACATACGCCCGGTCAAATGACGGTATGTTAGCATAAAGTACCGACATGATTTGCATCATTACTGCGGCGCATAATTCCACATATTGTTTGTTCACCGCTCTGGCTTCTTTGTCGGTATGCTTTAAACGTCCGGACGGCAGCATGGCGCAAGACTGCAGGGGTATGATTGATTTCGGCGGCAGGACAATCTTGATCAACGGAATCTCGGCATAAATATTTACAGTTACTTCGACCGGCACGGGAAAATTCAGCCCTGACAAAACATGATCAAGGCGCGTAAAAATTGCAGCAATATCTCCGGCCATTAATTTTTCCACAACGGCAATTCGTTCTGTTTCCGCTTCTTCATGCCGGCGCTTTTCTTCCGCGATCATTTGCCGCATCTGCTCGGTCCGGGTCTGTGCTTCAGCGCGGGCATTGCCGACAGCGGCGTCAATACCGGTATAACGCTGCTGTATTGCTACAAAAAGGCTTGCCAGCAATACCATTGTCAAAACTCCGGATATCCATAAAAAAGCAGAGCTGGTGCTCAGCATCAGCATGACTATACTTACAATAAATCCGGCAAACCGATAGGCAATGGGAGTAAAAAACTTGCTTTCAGCAGCTATTCTGGCTTCCTCAATCAGATAATTGAAATCGGGCGCCTGCCGTTCAACCCAGGGCGCCGGAACCAGCATCAGGGCATAATCAACTGGATCGTAGCTAAGTTTACTCAGGGACGCCAGCTTCTCCTCAGCGGTAGTATAACGCACATACTCCTGTTTCCATCTTTCTATCTGATCAACATGACGAAAGTTATGCTCAGATAAGGCCTTAGCTTCGCCTTCGTTGTTTGTGCGGCGCGACCCATATGCTAACGGTTTTTTTGCCATAAAATGTTTCCACCCTTCATAACTGTTACCTCTATTGTATCTAATATAGCGCAAACTGCCCAGCATATTTTGATAAAATGATGGACATAAAGTCCATTCTATGTTAAATTTAAAGCATATTATCCTTTAATTTAGTCCTGCGAGACTAAAAAGGTACACAAGCGCGTTGGCTTAAGCTCTGCCTTTTTAGTCTCTTACCTTTGGTAAGAGACTTTTGTGTGCCCACTATAACAAGGAGGCTTTTTCATGAGTAATCGAGTAATCCAGGTTGAGGACAAACTTCCTATGATTCAGACACTGCCGTTAAGCCTGCAGCATTTGTTTGCAATGTTTGGCGCAACTGTCCTGGTACCCATTCTGTTCAAGGTAAATCCGGCTACCATATTGCTGTTTAACGGAATCGGCACTTTATTGTATTTATTTATTTGCAAAGGAAAAATCCCCGCCTATTTAGGCTCCAGCTTTGCCTTTTTATCACCGGTATTTCTTGTTCTGCCGCAGTACGGCTACGAAGCGGCTTTAGGCGGCTTTATTGTTACCGGGGCAATTTTCACCCTCGTGGCCTTAAGCATCCGTGTTGTTGGCACCAACTGGATTAATACTGTTTTTCCACCGGCTGCGATGGGCGCCATCGTCGCGGTAATCGGCCTTGAGTTAGCGCCGGTAGCCGCTGACATGGCCGGACTGACGGCAAAGACGCTTGATCCGAAAGCGGTAACTGTGTCAATATTCACTTTAGCAGTTACCATCTTCGGTTCAGTTGTTTTCCGGGGCTTTATGGCCATCATTCCCATTCTGATTGGCGTAATTGGCGGTTATGTACTGGCGGCATTCCTGGGCCTTGTTGATTTATCAGGCATCGTCGCCGCAGCCTGGTTTGCCGTGCCGCAATTCTATAAGCCCGTATTTAATCTCAGCGCCATTGCCATTATCGTACCTGCGGCGCTGGTTGTTATCGCCGAACATATCGGACATTTGATTGTCACAGGCAATATCGTCGGCCGTGACCTTACCAAAGACCCGGGCTTAGACCGCTCGCTGCTGGGCAATGGCTTATCCACCTTGATCTCAGGTTTTTTTGGCTCCACTCCGAATACCACTTATGGGGAGAATATCGGCGTAATGGCCATTACCAAAGTTTATAGTGTGCGGGTCATTGGCGTTGCGGCAGTACTTGCCATCATCCTGTCGTTTGTCGGTAAGCTGGCCGCAGCTATTCAAAGTATTCCCGTTCCGGTAATGGGCGGCGTTTCTCTGCTGCTATTCGGTGTAATTGCCGCCTCCGGAGTGCGGATGCTGGTTGAATCCAAGGTAGATTACAGCCGGGCCCGCAATCTCATTTTAACCGCAGTTGTGCTTATCATCGGCATTAGCGGAGCAAATATCACCATTGGCACAGTTACGCTGAAAGGTATGGCCTTAGCAACCATTGTTTCCATATTACTCAGTCTCTGCTTTAAACTGCTTGACCTTCTCGGACTGGCGAACGACCAGTAAGGTCGCTGATTTAAATCCGGCGGCCGCCGAACCGGTCGGCCGTTATACCGCACTAACCGGTCTGCTTGCCGGCTGGCGGGCAAATCGATGGATCGAACAAGGGATGTCTTTCAATGCCGCTGCATTGAGACACCCCTTGTTTTTTTATTACCTCACGATCGGAAATTAATAAATTGTAAATCAACGTCTAAATCAATTTGTTTGAGTTTAGCAATGACTTGTTGCAAATCATCTTTATTCTTACCGGAAACCCTGACCTGGTCATCCATCATTTGCGCCTGAACTTTTAACTTCGCGCCCTTTATGGCTGCAATTACCTCTTTGCCCTGTTCTTTGCTGATGCCTTTTTTGATTTTTATCGTTTGCCTGACCGTACCATGCGCAGCCGGTTCAATCTTGCCATAATCCAAACTTTTTAAAGATATGCCGCGTTTAATTACTTTGGTTTGCAGGATATCGATAATGCTATTAAGCTTGTACTCATCATCACCGATCATTTTAACCTCTTCACCTTCCAGCGCAATAGATGACTTGCTGTTTCTAAAGTCAAAGCGCTGACCTATTTCTTTAGCGGTTTGGTTAACCGCATTATCGACTTCCTGCAGATCCACCTCAGATACAATATCAAAAGAACAGTCTTTTGCCATACTCAACACTCCTTTGTCATTTATTTTTTATCGTAACTCTTATCGTCTTGCGCGCAACAAGATAGCAAAATGCCAAAACTCCGCCTACGGTAAAAAAGAAAGCCACCGGCTTAATCATGATAATTTCGCTTGTCGCTACAAGACTGAACAAGAGTGCTACCATATAGGCCAAAAATAGTTCGCCAAAACGCGGACTGCTATTGCGGGGAGCAATTGTCAGCCAAACAAAAAAGCCCACCAGAATGACATAGCTATATTTAGATATTTCCATAATTTCCTCCTTCTAAGCAGTTAATTTTTATAATTCGGGATTATTCGGGCTATTCCTGCAATCGCATCTACTTTCTCATTTCGCCGCCTTGCTTTGCTCCAACCGATGAAAAATGTTTACGGACAGTAGCATTATGTCTAGGCCATTCATATGATGTATCAGGTAGGCACTCCAAAGACTTTCAATTCTATTACAATAAAGGGAGGATGTTGGTTTTATGGATAGCAAATATCCACATTGGTATCAAGAAGAAAATAGGGATCATTGTTGCGATTATCCGGAAAAAGATCTGTGTGAATATAGCGGGCCTAAAGTTCATGCGTTTCCGGATGCAACATTTAGAGATCGTTTGTTATGCCTGTTAGGTGATGAAGTTTTATTTTCAGTGGACGCCCGTCTCTGCGGCCGTGAATCTTTCTGCGGCACCTTATGCTATGTCGGCTGCGATTTTATCATCGTTAATGTTTGTATGCGCCGCAAATCAGTCTCTATGCATATTCCGATCTGCATGCTCAGATTCATCGCACCATTTAAGGGTTAAGCAGCTTGCCCTTACACATATTATCCAAATTCGGCATAAGATATAGCAAAAATCGCCGGGAGGGAAATCCTTTGCGAAAACTACGCAGCAAACAAGCTATATCAATTGATTTGGATCATATGCAAACACTGCATGCAGAAGCTATTGAACAGCTGGACCTTCTAAAAACCGCTCTGGAAGCAGCCGAACAGGCCAAAGACACGATGCGGGATAATCTTGACACGATGGCCGCAAACCATTGGCAGGCCTATATGGATGTACTCCATATGATCTGCATGCACGATGAAGCCATGAATAACGCCCTAAAAAAATTCGGGGTTAAAATGCGCGACGATAATTTCGACAAACGGGAACAACAGCCTGGAATCAGTCGCCTGCTACTACTATTCCTGCTGACGGCGCTCATTCGCCGCCATCGTCGTATGGTCTATGTTTATAGCCTGCGCGGGGAGCCTATGAATGACTACCTTAAGGAATCTCTGACAATGGAACGTGAACATATGGCTGATCTAATCACAATGATTCACAGCTCTATGTAATACATCAAGTAGACCTAAACCGGGGGCGATCAATTTTGATCGCTCCTAGTGTCTTGACAAAGTTAAATTTCAGCTTAGCCAGCGCATCTTTTTTCGCACTGCCGCCTCATCCGTACGGCATAAGGGCAACAACTTATATAATGCCCGATAGGTGCGGCTCCTTCGCCTTGCCGGACGTAATTGTTCCCCCAGCTTTAGACTTGGCCGGCTAGATTGCTTGCCTAACCTCTAAAAAGTGATACAATAGTAGCACAGTACCATCTTTAGGAGGAACGATGCTGAAACTATCCGTCCCCTTAAACGCGCCGCAGCAGCGATTAAAAGACTTTCTCCGCCGGCAGGCCGGCTTATCGCTCAGCGCCTGGCGAAAACTTAAAACCAGCGGTGCCATCACGATCAATAACAACCCCGCCGCCCCCAACAGCACAATTGCCCCCGGCGATCTCATCACGCTGGTGTGGGCTGAAAACTGCGACATCACCCCGGTAGAGATGCCGCTGGATATTTATTATGAAGACGAATACCTGTTAATCATCAATAAGCCGGCGGGGCTTCTGGTTCATCCCACCGTCAAGGAATCCGCCCATACGCTGGCTAACGGCGTGTTATTTTATTACCGTCAGCGCCATTTGCCTTTTGCCTATCATCCTATCCACCGTTTGGACAAGAATACCTCGGGCTTAATTGCCATCGCCAAAATCGCCCACATTCAATTTTTACTGTCAGCCAGCCATAGACTGCAACGAATTTACACGGCTGTTGCAGCCGGCAGCCTGGCCGCTGATTCCGGCTGTATCACAGCGCCCATCGGACGCTGCCCTGACAGCATTATTAAACGAACAGTTTGCGATACCGGCCAGCCTGCCGTTACCCGTTACCGTCAACTAGCCGCTTACGCCAATGCCAGCCTGGTCGAAATAGAACTGTTAACCGGACGCACACACCAAATCCGCGTCCATTTTGCCCATATTGGCCACCCGCTGCTTGGCGACGATTTGTATGGCGGCCCGCTCACCCACATGAAACGCCAGGCTTTACATGCCAGCAGCCTCAGCTTTGAACACCCTCTGACCAGGAAACTTATCCAAATAAATTGTCCTTTACCCAAAGACATGGAGTTCGCCATCAATACCCTTAAAAACCCCTGAAAACCAGCCTTTTTTTACCAATATAGCCCCTGTCCCACCTATGGAAGGCCGCCGTTGTATGGTATAATTAAGTAAGGACTATACTAACCGTAGGAGGGGAACATATGCCATTAATTACTTCGAAAGAGATGTTTGCCAAGGCCTATGAAGGACAATATGCAGTTGGCGCCTTCAATGTTAACAACATGGAAATCATTCAGGGTATTGTTGAAGCCGCTAAAGAAGAACAGGCCCCGTTAATCTTGCAAGTATCGGCAGGCGCTCGAAAATATGCCAATCATACTTATTTAATCAAATTAGTCGAAGCTGCTCTGGAAGATTCGGGGCTGCCGATCTGTCTGCATTTAGACCATGGCGAAGATTTTGAAATTTGCAAATCCTGCGTTGACGGCGGTTTCAGTTCGGTTATGGTGGATGGATCAAAGCTGCCATTTGAAGAAAACATTGCCCTCACCAAAAAAGTGGTTGACTATGCTCACGCGCGCGGTGTAGTCGTCGAGGGGGAACTTGGCCGCCTGGCGGGCGTTGAGGACGCCGTTAACGTTAGCGCCAAAGACGCCACCTATACCGATCCGGATCAGGCGGTAGAATTTGTTGAACGCACCGGGGTTGATTCACTGGCGATTGCGATCGGCACCAGTCACGGCGCTTATAAGTTTAAGGGCGAACCGGAGCTCGATTTTGAACGCTTGGCTAAAATCACCAGAATGCTGCCAGGCTATCCGCTTGTGCTCCATGGCGCATCAACAGTCCTGCCGGAATTCGTTCGGAAATGCAATGACTTTGGCGGACAGCTGAAAGGCGCCCAGGGCGTTCCTGAAGCTATGCTGCTGGAAGCAGGAAAGCTGGGCGTTTGTAAAATCAACATTGATACTGACTTGCGTCTGGCAATGACGGCTTCGATCCGCGAACATCTGGCCACTCATCCCGGCGATTTTGACCCGCGGCAATATTTAAAACCCGCCCGTGAAGCGATAAAAAATATGGTCAAGCACAAAATCCGCAATGTACTGAATTGCAGTAACCGCCTGTAAGTCCTCTCCAGGACGCTGGGGCATGGTCATACAGGACGGGGTATCCGTTTGCTTGCAAAGAAAAAAGGGAGCGCCTTGAAATGCTGTGCATTGCAGGCGCTCCCTTGTACTTTACAGAGATTGTTATTTAATAATCATGACTTCGGTGGATTTAATCAAAGCAGTCGCTGTATCCCCTGGTTTTAAATCCAAATCGTCAACTGAGTCAGTGGTAATTGTGGCGGTAATGAGTTCACCTTTATAGTCAATCACCACTTTAGCCATTACCGCGCCTTTCACCACTTCCTTTACGGTACCCTTAAGCTGATTTCTGCCGCTGATTTTACTCACTGCAAGCGCCTCCTTAATAAATGATTAGTATATCGTTGCCAATTCAGTCTTATTTATACAACTGGCAAGCATACGCAAGCCGGGCCTCGGATTAATAAACGCTTCTTTACCTGTCCAATGATTTATGTATAGATTATATATCCTTCCCGGCAACATTACAAGTGAGAAAGCAGATAAAATCATTCCGGCTGCCTCAGCTAAAAACTGCCGGCGACTTTTTCCCCTTGGCGCATAAAAATAATCTGATCGCCTAATTTTTCGGCTTCGTCCCGGTCATGAGTAACCATAATGAAGGGAATGCGCCAAATGCTGTGCAGTTGCTTCAGTTCCGCCTGCAGTTCCAGGCGGGTTTCCGCATCCAGCGCCGACAGCGGCTCATCCAGCAACAATATTTTTGGCTCCGCCATTAAGGCCCGGGCTAAAGCTACCCGTTGCTTCTCGCCGCCGGACAGCCGCTTAATGCCGCGATTAACCAGCGGCCTTATTTTTAACAGCAATAATAGTTTGCCATACAGTTCCTGCGCCTTTTCCCGCTGTTTTACGCCATACCAGATATTTTTTTCAACGCTCATATGGGGAAATAAAGCGTAATCCTGAAACATATAACCGACGCCGCGTGTGCGCGGCGGCATAAATATCCTCTGCCGCGCGGAAAAAAACGTTTCCCGGCCTAACGTTATTTCTCCGTCATCAGGCTTCTCCAAACCGGCAATACAGCGCAAGGTAGTAGTTTTACCGCAGCCGGAAGGGCCGAACAATACCAGGATATTATTTTTCACCCTAAACTCCAGGTTAAGCTCGAAATCGGGCAGCGTTTTCTTAATTGTCACTGTTAACACGATGCGGCCTGCCTCCCCGTATGGTTCCAGGATACCAGGAATGTTTTTTAGACCAGGTATTTAACCATAAAATAGCGCCAAAAGTAATGATGCTGATTACCGCCACATAATAACCGGCCTCTGTTAAATCGTTTGATTCGGCGGCAAAATAAATTGCAATTGGAATGGTTTGGGTTTTACCGGGAATGTTGCCGGCAATCATGATGGTCGCGCCAAATTCACCCAAAGCCCGGGAAAAAGCCAGCACCCCGCCCGCGACCAAACCGGGAACAGCCAGCGGCAAAGTGACGGTCAATATCACCCGCAGTTCACTCGCTCCCAGTGTCCGGGCTGCATCTTCCAAGGAATTGTCAATGCTCTGCAAAGCGGCCTTTGCACTCTGATACATGAGCGGAAAAGCAATGACCACGGCTGCCAGCACTGCAGCCGTCTGTGTAAACATCAGCTGGACGTCAAACCAGGCTGTCATCAGCTTGCCGACAGGACCGTTTTTACCGATCAGCAGCAATAAGGCAAACCCTGTAACTACTGGCGGCAGTACCATCGGCATCGTGATGAGCGACTCAATCACCGCTTTGCCCGGAAATTGCTTTCTGGTCATCAGTAAAGCCGTGGCAATACCGAGTACAAAGATAAACAGCAATGAAACTACCGCCACTTTCAATGATAAAATTACCGGCTGCCAATCAATCAACCTCATCACCTGCAATCATCTTAACTTCAGCACATACTGAATGCCGCACCGGCAAATACACCGGGAAAAAACAAGGTGCCTCAAAATGCATCGCATTTAAAAGACACCTCCTTGTGCGTTAGCTTATTTACTCACCGTAAAACCGTATTTTTCAAACACCGCTTTGGCCTCAGACCCATTGAGAAAGGCCAGAAACTCATCAGCTGCCTGGGGCTGCTTTGCCCCGGTTAAGACTGCCACAGGATAAACAATTGGCTGATGTGAACCAGCCGGCGCGGTGGCAACAACTTTCACTTTTTCACTGACTGCCGCATCTGTACCGTAGACAATGCCGGCATCAACATTACCGGTTTCTACATAAGTCAATACGGTGCGAACATCTTTGGCCATTACGGCTTTGGCCTTAATCGTATCCCATAAGGCTAATTTTTTTAATACTTCCTGGGCATATTGGCCGGCAGGAACAGTTTCGGTTTCACCAATGCCGACCTTTTTGACTGCGGTCTGCGTCAAATCCTCGTATTTGCTTAAGTTAAGCTGCGAATCTTTCGGTACAATAATGACCAGCGAATTTTCCACCAGGTTATTACGGGTTTCCTTCTTAATCAAATTTTTGCCTTCCAGCTCGTCCATTTGTTTGGCGGCCGCTGAAATGAACAAGTCCGCCGGCGCCCCTTGCTCAATTTGCTTTTGCAATGCACCGGAGGAAGCAAAGTTATAAACAAGCGTAACTTCAGGCTTTTTTGCCGTATACAGTTTCTGAATTTCCCCCATTGCATCCTTCAGGCTGGCAGCGGCCGCAATGTTCAATTCTACCGGCTGGGCCGCCGCTGGAGCCGGCTGCTTGGTTCCGCTACAGCCGGCAACCAAAGCCATGCTGACTGCCAGTACTAAGAATAGCAGCATCAATTTAGATAATTTCATGTTTCCTCTCCCCTTTTCGTTATTTTATGTACCATTTAGCCTCAGGCACTGCGCCGCGACGATTATAGCAAAAATACCCACATATAGCTCGAGGATTGTCACTTTTACCATAGCGTAAGCTTTGTTGTATTGTGTTTCATGTGCTATATCCTAAAAAACAACACAAAACCATTCAGCACTGCCAGCCTTAAGCTATGATAAACCAACATAAGTCAACATAGATTATTTTATCAATCATTATATAGTGTGATATAATAGAAGTCAACACTAATATTCGAGGTGAACGCCTATGCCTGAAGATATTTCTTATACGCCGGAGGAAGTTGCCAAAATTCTGAAAATATCCCGGTTTACCGTATATGAACTGATTAAACGAGGTGAATTAACCGCTTACAAAATTGGCCGCAAGGTCCGCGTAGAGGCAACCGATCTGGAAAACTATAAAAAAGCCGCCAAAGGCCTGCAATTCCATGCAACCCAGCAGCCAGGGCCGGCCGCCCCGCCCTTTTTGACCCAAGACGGCCTCATCATCTGCGGTCAGGACATTTCTCTTGATATTCTGACCCGTCATTTAGAACGCCAAATGCCGCATATACAGTTTTTGCGCAATTACATCGGCAGTATTGACGGGTTAATGGCTTTGTATCGCGGAACAGCCAATTTAGTCAGCGCCCATCTTTGGGATGGCGATTCCGATCAGTACAATACGCCCTATGTCCGTCGTATGCTGCCAGGTCATAAAGCCGTTATCATTAACCTAGTCTACCGTTTTGCCGGCTTCTACGTTGCCGCCGGCAATCCCAAAGCTATTCATACCTGGACCGATTTGCTTCAACCCGGCATTCGTTTTGTCAATCGGGAACCCGGCGCCGGCATCAGGGTACTGTTGGATGAAAAGCTGCATAAGCTGAATATCGACCAACAGGCAATTATCGGCTATAAACATGAAGAAATGAGCCATTTGGCCGTTGCCAGCTGTGTCGCCCGCGGCGATGCCGATGTTGGCATCGGCATTGAAAAAGCTGCCCTGCAGGTAGCAGGTATAGATTTTGTCCCGCTGCAGCGGGAACGTTATGATCTGGTTATCCGCAAGGAAGATTTGCCCAAACCTCAGTTCCAGGCAGTACTTGCTGTCTTAAAATCAGACTCCTTTCGCAACGAAATTTCCGGCATGGGCGGTTATGATATTGCGCAAATGGGCAGTATTATCTCCGAAGTTTAATGCTGCTGCACCAAACTAGAACTAACATAAACCAACATAAGCTAACGAAAACTATTGCAATTAACAGCTTCACCGTATATAATAGCATTGTAAGATTAATTTTTTGGTCACACTGCAGTGCCAGCCCGGTCGGCGTCCACGCCGGGCTGGCTTTTATTTTTTATGGCGGAATAATCGCCGCTGTAAAGCGCATCCATAAACTTTCTGATTACAGGAGGTACGAATTATGACTGCCGGTTTACGTTTATTGCTGATGGAAAACGCTTTGAGCTATTCCGCACCACAGGGCGGCCCTGAACTGGAGCAGCAGCCGGAAGCTCTTTCCGCCGGCTTGGCTGCGCTGAACCCTGAAATGGCTGCAAAGCTGCATGAACTTATTCACAGCATCTGTTTATCGAATCCTTTCTGGAATGATTTTCGCTTACTGCATTACTTTGATCGTCACGGCTTCAACCTGTCTTTAAAGGATTTACATTACCTGAAAAGCCAAAACGGCGTCGGCAGCCGGATTGCCGTGTATCACAAGCTGCTGAATTTTTATCACGCCGGTTTGAACCTCACTGAGCAGCAAATCAGATTTATTGAACGGCTGAATCCGGCGTTTCGCGACCGTGCGTTTAAGGCTGACCGGCCTGGGCAGTTGATGCTGTATGACTGTCTCTCCTCCCGCCGGCTGCAGCATAAAATTAACGGACAGCGATATTTACACCTGTTCATCGACCGGTTTAATGGCTATTCTTTTGCAATCTTTCATCCGGAACGTTCTATCCAGATTGGCTACGAGCTGTTAGTCAATACGATCAGGCCTTTTTACCACCACCGTCAGTCCACATTATCCACCGTTATGTGTTCAACCAAAACCGCTATCATCAGAGATTTATCCGTTTCAGCGGCAGCAAAGGGTTGGGGCTTGTCCTGGCAGGAAACGCCGTCATCCTTTGGCACTGTCGACAGCTTTCACAAATTTTTGCTGAGCCATTTTTTTGAAGGCCTGCGCTTATATCAGACAGCGCCCGCATACATCGAATCAGCCTTTAAGCGCTGGTTGATTCAATATAATTTTACCCATTCCTTTCACCAGCGCCGCGATTTTTTATCCTATGTCGAATTTGGCCAATGTATGCGCCTGACCCTGGACTAGTCCATTTTCCGCTGACAGCAGTCAGGCGGAGCAAAGGGGAGCCTGTAAAATGCAGATGCATTTTACAGGCTCCCCTTTGCCCAGGTTACAGCACCAGGCGTTCAAACCGTTCCTGCGTCCCGGCCGGCAATGCTCACTGCCTGGCCTGGTCCCGGGCTCATGACCAGCCGCTGACCGCCTTTTTGCCAACATACTTCGGCTGCGGCTTGCTCAACAAAACGAAAGCGGGGCGGATTGGCCAGCCTGGCCCTGGTAAGCCCTTGGATAACATCCGCCAGACAGGCGTTTCCTTTGACCACAACAGTTAAATCCGGCGCTTGAATTTGTCCGAAATACTGTTCTGCCAGCAGGGTCATCTTGACCCCCAGTTCCAGGCTCTCACAGGCTTCCCCATGGTGGGCCAGGGCCTGCTTGATCAAATTGCCCCGGCGCATTTCCGGGTTTTTCGAAACTATATAGGGAGTGCGCGGTGAAAAAATAATATCAGCTTCATAATAAGGTTTGATATCAAGTACCGGCGTGCCGTCAATTGCATCCAGCCCGGTCACTGCCAATTGATTGACCGCTAGCTGTTCAATCCTGACCAGTGTAAGGGCAATCGGATTGGGGCGCGAAGGAAACCTGAGACCAAACACCCCGTATTCCGGCAAATCGGCGTTTACCCTGACCGGTCTGGTTCGTAAAATAGAACGTTTAGCCTCGTGAAACCAGCTTAAAATCCAGCAATGACTATGCTCGGTTAAACGATGCAAGGCAGGCAGATAACTGTCCAAAATTTGAATCACTGCCGTTTTGCCATAGAGCGGTACAGTTTCCGTAGAACGACAGTCACTAATGACAAAGCCTATCGGATGCAATTCTCCGACAAGTGATTTTACTTTTTCCTCCATTATACTCCTCCTCAGCCTCAAGAATTATAGCCAGTTCCGCCGGGAACGGGCCAGCAAAACTACAAAAAACGGCGCACCAATAACGGCAGTCAAAATACCGACAGGAATTTCTACGGCGGCAACGCTGCGGCTTATGCCGTCAATCAGGAGTAAATAACCGCTGCCCATCAGCATAGTGGCCGGCAGCAGTACGGTAAACCGCGCACCAACCAGCATCCTGGCCATATGCGGAATCAATAAGCCCACCCAGCCAATCATACCGCTGATGCTTACTGCCGCGGCTGTCATCAGGGTGGCTCCGGCAATGACAATCAGCCGGACAAGCCGGATATTGACACCCAGTGACTGCGCTTCGGACTCGCCGGCGCCCAGTACATGAATGCGCCATCTGACGGCGTACAACGCCAGCAGAGCCGCAATAATCGGCGGTATTATCCATATGACCTCCTGCATCGTCACCTTGGCTAGCCCGCCCATTAGCCAGAAGGTTATCGCCGGTAAGGTATCAAGAGGATCGGCGGCATACTTGACCGCTGAGATCAACGCCTGAAATAAGGCTGAAACAACCATACCTCCCAAGACCAGCGAGGTAACTGATTTACCCCCGAAAAAAGCACTGATGATGAATGAACAGCTAACAGCCAGCAAGCCGGCGGCAAAAGCCATTATCTGAACCCAAACCCAGGAGTATTGCAGCAGCATGCCCAGAGCCGCGCCAAAGCCAGCGCCGGCTGAAACCCCTAAAATTGCCGGGGATACCAGGGGATTGCGGAACAAATTCTGATAAGCTGCACCGGCGACCGCCAATGCTCCGCCTACCAGCATTGCCGCCAGTATACGCGGCAAGCGTATTTTCAGTATGACAATTTCCATCGCCGGCGTCCAGCTTTGCGGCCACTGAAACAGTTTTCCCGCCAAAACAGTAAAAACCATATCCGGAGTAACCGGATACCGGCCAATCAGAAAAGACGCTAAAACCAACAGCAGCAACAACCCCCCCAGTAGCAGCAGCTTAACCGTATCGCTGGAAATCCGTTGAAAATTCAACATGCCTGCCCAACCCCAGTTTTCCTGCCTTGGTCTTCTGCTTTGGATGCCTGTTCATCCATTAGCGGCGCGCATACTGTTATGGTTTTACCGGAACCTTCAGAAGGCGTAACCGTCAGTACCGACATTGGGGTCCCATACAAGCTTGTTAAATTCTCGGCCGTTACCACCTCGGCAGGCGCTCCTGCCGCCAGAACCCTGCCATCCTGCAATAATACAACCTGACTGCCGGCCCAAAAAGCATGATTGGGAAAATGGGTAGACATCATAATCGTGTAGCCCTGCCCGGACAACTGGCGGATCAGCTTAAGAATACGGACTTGATTGCCATAATCAAGACTGGCGGCAGGCTCATCCATAATCAGGACCGGCGCTTGCTGCGCCAGCGCCCGGGCAATCAGCGTCAGCTGCCGTTCCCCACCGCTTAATTCATCAAACTGCCGCCCGGCCAAATGGCCAATGCCCAGTTGTTCCAGCGCTTGTTCGGCAATTTTCCGGTCATTTTGCCCCGGTGTTGCCATTGAGGTCAAATGCGGTGTTCGTCCCATAAGTACAACTTCCAGCACTTGATACGAAAATACGGCAGTTGTGCTTTGCGGCACATAAGCAACATAACGGGCCTTGGTCTTGGCGGTCATTGCCTGCAGGTCACGACCCCCGACAATAATCCGCCCCCGGCTGGGCCGATTAAGGGACAGCAAGCACCTGAGCAAAGTTGTTTTGCCTGCTCCATTCGGCCCCAGCAGGCACAGAACTGCGCCGGCAGGCACGCAAAAAGAAACATGCTGCAATAGCTGCCGTTTATTGTCATAGCCAAAGCAAATATCTTGTACTTCAAGCATAACCGGATCTCTCCTTATTGCAGAATGCACTGACCGCTCATGGGGTTCCCGGCTTCCGCCAGGCTTTGGTAAAGATGGTCATTACCCGTTCATACAATTGCTCCAGCGGCTGCGCCCGGATAAAATCCCAGCCCAGCCATTTAAAGGCTGCCTGCGCCGGCAGTTTGTTGTCAACGGCGGAGTTTAATACCGGAAAACCATTGTCAGCAGACTTCTGCCCATATTCCACGCCTGTTACAAAGTCGATAAACAACTGCAGATTTCGCCTGGGCGCCGCTTTAACCAGCAGATACAGCGGCGTTATCAGCGCGCCATCCTCCGGCCAGACCAGTTGGGTGGCTGCCGTTCTCGGACAGGCTTTAGCAAACAACAGCGGTATAACGTAAACTGCGGCCCCCTGGGAATTGGCCGTTCCCGCCAATTTGGCCATTTGCGCGCCATGCAGAGCAGTCTTAACGTTGGCCGCCAATTTGACCAAACCGGCTTCGCCATGGTCTTTGTAGGTAAAGAACAGTATATCTTCATAAATATCATCCGGCGCTCCACCAATGATAATATTGTTATGATACACCGGGTCCAGCAGGTCACTCCACCGGGACGGCATCGGTAAATCCCCTAATTTGCGTCGGTCAACCAGCATGACAATTGGCATCGCGGCGTACACTCCATAATGACCCTGCGGATCCTCACAGCCGGTATTGGCAAAATACTCGTGAACCTCCATGCGGCCGACACTCCGGAAATAACCCTTGCTGACAAACCGGTCAACAAATTTTTGGCGAAAAAAATCACCATAGCCGCCCGCTGCAACGACATCAGGAAAATCATCAATATCCTCGACCTCCCAGATGCCTGCATAAGGATCATCTTCACCGGTACAACCGGACGGGACGAAATAAGTAAAAGCATCATCCTGCGTTTGGGCCAGATATTTTTCCAGTGCCTGCTCAAAACACTCTTTAAAAATATGTTTGATAGGACAATAGGTATAGCCCAGAAAATCCACGGTTTTGCCAACCGGCTCAGCTGCCTGCAGCTTCAGCATAGCCTGATGCTCGGTTATTTTCTCTTCCAGCAGGCCGGTAAAAACGCGGCCATTGTAGCCTTTCAGCGCTAAAGCGCTTTTCAGCAGCAATTGCGGGCTAAGCAATGCCAGCAGTTCATCCCTGGTCGCTGCCGGAAAGCCATTTGCACTGAATACCGGCAAAACTTCAGGATATTTGGTCAGAAGTTCGCCTATTGTCATCTCAGGATGAATTCTGTTCATTCACTCACCTCATTGCTTATTGTGCATTCTGCAGAATTTCCGCTACCTCCTGGTCAGTTAATTCCAGATGGTAAAACAACCGGTAAAATTTCTTGGTTTCAGCTGCCATATTGTAATGAAACTGACCGGGATACAGTAGGTTGGCCAGCCACTTTACACCAATCAGCCGGTTGACGGACGGTGGACGGTCAAACCAGTTAAACGGTGCATAGGGAATTTGATAAACCTTATTTTGCCGGACAGCCTTAAGCTGCCGCCAGTTAGCATCTTCCCGGATGAACCGCAAAGGATTATTCAGCGCCTGAAAGCTCTGATCATAACAAACAATAATCACTTCAGGCTCCCAGATCAGCAACTGTTCAATTGATACCCGGGCCCGCCCGTAACCGCTTTGCAAAGCCACGTCCGCCACATTGATTCCCCTGACCAGGTCCAGCACTTCTGTATGCCTGGAGCCCTGCGGGTCTGTCTCCAGGCCTTGATCACCCTCGGCATAATACACGCGGATCCGCTTGTCGGCCGGTATAGCCAGAATCTGTTCCTGAACAGCGGCCAGCGCCTCCCGGCAATATTGAGCCAGCTCACCGGCCCGTTCTTCAACGCCCAGCAGGCTTCCCATAAACGCATAGGTTTCAGCCATTGATTCCAGTTCCAGCCCGACAACCACCACCGGTATGCCCAGCTGCTGCTGCAGGCTGTCGGCGCTGGCCGCTGCAGCACTGTCTACCTCGCCCATACTCAGTAGGATATCCGGCCCTACTTTGAGCACTTCTTCTTTATTCATTACTTTATCCTTGCCAAAATAGCCGCCCAGCACCGGCAAGCGCTGATAAGCGGGCAGAGTATATTTTTTTTCCGCCGCCGCCAATTCCCAATTGCGCCCGGCAATCTTATCCGGCGCAAGAGTATACATAAAAATGGTTCCCACCGGATTGACGGAATAGACGGAATTTATCTGTTCCGGTACGCTAACCGTCCGGCCGGCGGCATCGGTGATAGTTCTGGCCGCCGGAATGCCGGCCGCCTGTTCAGAACCGCCGCAGGCAGTGAGCAGGCTCAGCACCGCTGCGAAAATAACGGCCGTAATTGCCTTTGCCAGCCTCATCGTCATTGACCCGCAGCGCTGAATTTAACCATCTGTGCGCCTGCATGGAAGAATTCTTTCCGGTCGCCTTCCTGTATCAGCCGCCACACCTGCTCCTGCTCGATTACGGCAGTACCGGCCAGCATATCAATTCCATAGTCAAACAGGAGCGGTGTCAGCGGCGTGCTTGGTCCGACCAAGACAACATAAGCCTGGCGGCTTAATTCCAGCAAACGGGGCAGGGTTTTGTTAATCAGAGTGGTTGCCGTAATAAACACATAATCCTGGTGGGGTAAGATATATTCGCAGGCCGGATCAGGAAAATCATCGCCGAATGGACGGCGCTCCAGAATTGACAATTGACAAACCGGGGCTAATAGCTCTAAATCCCGGAAATGTCCGATGACCGCCACTTTTTTGCCGCGCACCTGGTCAAGCATATGTAAAAAAATATGCTTCTCCGGTTGGCCGGTTAAGTTAAGGCCTAAATCCGCCTGTAACCGTTCCGGTGTATTCAACACAGAATTGATTGCCGCCAGGCCCATAGCGGCCTCAAAGAAGTTCCAGGACTTCAGCCAGCAGGCAACGTCCCTTACGCCGGCGCCGGCGACTTTTCCGGTAAAACAAAAATTCCGGTTGCCCTCCGGCGGCGTCATGGCTATGCCCACCCCTTCCGAACGCACCAAAAACCAGGCTAACCCCACCAGGCATTCCCGGATTTTGACATCCTCAGGCAGTAAATCCAGCAGATGATCATACATTGTCCACATTGCAAAATTCCTCTTTACTCAGCTATTTTTAAAACTTGTAATCAGTACCAATCATTACACTCCGGCCGGCTGCCGGATAAAACAAACGCGATTGATAATGTTTATCAAATAAATTGTAAACGGCGACATACCAGTCAAATGAAGGGTTTACCTGCCGCTTTAGCTGTACATCGACCACATGGTAACTGGACAAGGTGCGATAAACAGGTTTCGCTCCGTCGGTTCCGGTTCTGGTGTCGGCTTGGCCGGTGTCATCGGTAGCCCTCGCGTCAATCCAGCGACCGGTAAGATTAAGCCTGTACCCATTGCCGGCCTGATAATGAACGCCATAGTTGAAATGGTTTTTCGGCGTATACGTCAGTTCTTTCACCGTTCCGTCATTTTGAACAGAACTGGTTTCCAGATAAGTATAATTAACAAAACCCAGCAAACGGGGCGAAAACTTTTGCTTTAGCTCCAGCTCAACCCCCTTAATTGTCGCTGAAGTCAGGTTGTAGTATATTCTGGTTACCGGGTCAGTATCAATCCGGTTGCTGATATCGTTTTTAAAAAAAGCAATATCTCCGGATAAATTCCGGTCAAAACGATGCTTCAGGCCAAATTCATAATTCTTCGATTTCTCCGGCTTCAGACGGGAATTGCCATAGGTGCCGTAAAGCTGGTTAATCAACGGAAAGCTGGAAGTCTCTCCATAGGAAGCCCGGACAGTAGTATTCTCATCCAGTTGACGGACAATGTTGACGGTCGGATTGGTATCCGAATCTTTGATGCTGCTTTTGTCGGTATTGATTACTTCATTGGTATCCCGCCGGACGCCGACCGTAATCGCCGTTTTATCATCCGGAGTGAAATGATCCTGCAGATAATAACCGTAACGCTTGCTTTCATAGCGTTTCCAGTAGAGCCGGTCAGGATGATACGGATCATTTACCGGATCAATTGAGGCTGAATTTTTCCAGTCAACACTATTGTACAGCAGGCCGTAACTTAATGTATGTACATCGGTCAGCTTGTAATTGCTGGCTAGTTCCAGACCTTTTAAGGCGCTTTCCCACGGGCTGTAATTCCAGCGGGTTGTGCTGTAGCCGACATCCCGATTAGCGGAGCCCTGGTAGACGCCGCCGGTGAACGACAGTCCCAGCTCGGCCGCGGCGGCGGCGTCATAATCAGCGCCATTGGCCAGCATCGTTTGCTTTTCGGTAAACCGGTAAAGCTTTAAGTTGTAGTCAAGCTTGGCATCCGCCTTTTTCGCATAATCCAAGGATAAGCTGGTTTTGGTCCAGTCTTTAAATTTCCAGTTTTTCAACGCCGGCCAGAATCCGCTTTTGGTGCTAATCACATGACCGTCGACCGGATCAATGGCGTTCATTGTTCCTTTATCGGTAGTTGAGTATCCTCCGGCTAAAGTTAGCAGCTCACCCGGACTAAGATTCCAGCTCATTTTTGTATTAAAATAATTGCTTTTGCGTTCGGCATTATCGACAAATCCGTCCGTATGCTCTGTTCCCGCATTAAAAAAATAATTCAGCCGGCCCTCATAGCCGCCATAAGAAAAAGAACCGTTCCGGGTATTGTCTGAACCGCCGGACAGCGAAAGTTTTCCGCCCGGCTGCTCCCGGCCCGACTTAGTGGTAATCAGAATAATTCCGCCAATGGCGTCGGTACCGTAAGCAACCGGAGCCGGCCCCTTAATCACTTCAATTTTTGAAATATTTCCCACCGGAAACATATCCAAATCCACTGAGTCCGAACCATTGACCTTAGCCAAAGGATTGACCAGCACACCATCAATATAGATTTTCGAATAGGACACCGAGCTGCCTCTGATATCGACTGTATTGGCATTTTTCTTGCCTCTGTGCATATTGAGCCCCGGCACATCAATCAAAGCCTCACTTAAATTTTTTGCGCCTTTTTCCTCAATCTCCTTAGCGGTAATTACGCTGCTTGTAACAAGATATTTGTCCAAAGGCAGGGCTGCCGTCACCACCACCTCCTCTAACGTGATCTCGCCGCCAGCCTCATCAGTTGTTCCATCCGCCAGCGCCGAACCGGACAATGCCAGTAAAATACAGTGAATAAGCGCCAAACTGCGCATACCGCTATTTGCCATAAAACTGCTCCCCCTTATGCTATTGCTATTGCTTGCTCTTCTCATTGCAGTGTGCCTTGCCAATCCCTCCTCTGCCAAATAAAAAACACACATGTCCTGACGATCAAAGCAGCTTTGCTTATTGCCGAGGAAGGTGTGTTAACTTGCTTGCTTATTAACTTTACTCAAACATAATACCATATAACCAAACAGAACTCAACTAAGTATGGATATTTTTACATTTAAATTGGTTTTTGTTTGTTTATATTATGGATTAAATCCTTTTGCGGCTCAATCAGCCCCACAAGGCATGTCCGGGATGCAAAAGTGGATACTATAAATGGAATAATTAGACTTGTCTTCCAAATCGCAAACTGATAACATGGAGAAAAGCAGGGAACATTTATGGCTGATCTTTGGACTCTTATCAGCATGCAGCGCTTCATTGCTTGAAATCCTCAATCAGCTAAGTACAGCAAGTTAAATTAAACAATCAGGAGGGAAAACTATGTTTCGTGACCTTGTAAAAGCCAATCGCAGTTACCGGCGTTTCAACGAAAACGAAAAAATTGACCGGGAGACGCTGGTAAACTTAGTAGATTACGCCCGGCTGACGCCTTCAGGCGCCAACAAGCAAGCCTTAAAATACTACGTTGCCAATGCGCCGGAACAAAATGAGAAAATTTTCCGAACCTTGGCCTGGGCCGGCTACCTGCCTGCCTGGCCCGGTCCTGAGGCCGGCGAACGCCCATCCGCTTACATCATTGTTGTCCAGAAAGAAGGCTTTAAAATGGCGACACCGGCGGACAGCGGTATCGCCGCCCAGACAATTCTGCTGGGCGCCGTCGAATTGGGACTGGGCGGCTGCATCATTGCCAGCATCCAGAAGGAACAGCTCCGTGAAGCGCTGGGCATTCCCGCGAACTATGAAATTGTCCTGGCAATTGCGCTCGGTAAACCGAAAGAAACGGTTGTTATCGACGAAATTGACCGGGACGGCGACATCAAATACTGGCGTGACGAACAGGCCGTACATCATGTACCTAAGCGTAAACTAAAGGATATCCTGTTGAATTAGTCAGGGCTTACCAACAGGGAAGGGTTCATTTCAGGAAATCCTGGCTAAGCGCCGTCAGAATGCAAACCGGGGGTGTCTGAAAACGCTGTTGCGTTTTCAGACACCCCCGGTTGCTGGTTTCATGGTCTGCCGCCGGTAATCCCGTCATAGGTTAATAACGCTTGATACATTTCCGGACGCCGGTCCCGGAAAATTCCCCAGCAGGACCGGGCCTTGTCCATGGCATCAAGATCAAATTCCTGTACCAGAACCGTTTCCTCGCTCCGGCCGGCCTCCTGAAGTTTCCGGCCCGTATGATCGGTAATAAACGAGGAGCCATAAAAGGTAATGCTGGAGTCGTCAATGGTTTCAACCCCAATCCGGTTTGAGGCAATAACCGGCACCAGATTGGCGGCGGCATGGCCCTGCATGCAACGCTGCCAATGATCCCGCGAGTCAAATCCGGGATTTTGCGGCTCCGAACCAATAGCAGTGGGATAAAAGATCAGTTCGGCGCCCAGCACAGCCAGGCTTCTGGCCGTTTCCGGATACCACTGATCCCAGCAAATGCCGGCCCCGATGGCGCCATACTTCGTACGCCAGACCTGAAAACCAGTATCCCCCGGATTAAAATAATACTTCTCCTCATAACCCGGTCCATCCGGAATATGTGTTTTACGGTATACGCCCAGTATTTCGCCTCCGGCGTCAATCAGCGCCAGAGAATTATATTTGGCTTTGTTTTTTCGCTCAAAAAAACTGACCGGCAGCACAATATCCAGCTCTGCCGCCACTGCCCGGAAGTGCGAAACCGCAATATTTTGTTCCAGCTCTGTTGCGTATTGAAAAAATTCCGGCTTTTCTTTCTGGCAAAAATACGGCGTTTCGAACAATTCCTGCAACAGAACAATCTGCGCCCCTTGACGGACCGCCTCCCGCACCAGCTTATCCGCTTTGGCGATATTGTCGGCCAGATTCCAGCCGCAAGACATTTGCGTGGCCGCTACTTTTACCCTTCCCATCGCTTTGCTCTCCTTTACTACAGCCTGGCCGGAATTCCTGCCGGCATTTGCTGGGTAATGCAATGCACATTGCCGCCGCCTTTAATGATTGGCATACCATCAACCGGTACAATTTTTCGGTCAGGATAAAGCCGCTGCAAGGTACGGACTGCCGCTTCATCCGTAGCCTGGGCGTCTCCCCCAAACACCGGAACAATAATGCCGCCGTTCACCGGATAATAATTGAGATAACTCATGCTCAGTCTCTGCCCGCGCCAGTAACGCACCGGCGGCTGTTCAATCTGAACTACCTCGGCTCTCCGGCCTTGGGCATCTGTAAAGTCAGCCAGCAGCTTTAAATTTTCCTGGCTGGCTGAATAATTTAAATCAGCAGGATCATGACAAGCCTGTATGGCAATAACGCCCGGTCTGACAAAACAGGCGACATTATCGACATGTCCGTCAGTTTCATCAGCCGCCAGCCCTTGCTTCAGCCAGAAAATGACATCCACTGCCAGATACTGACCAAGCAAGCGCTCAATCTCCCGCTTGCCAAGCTGTGGATTGCGATTCTTATTCAGCAAACATTGCTCGGTAGTCATCAGCGTGCCTTCACCATCCACATGAATAGAGCCGCCTTCCAGCACCAGCGGCGCTTCAAAGACCGGTACCCCGTAACGCGCCAGCAGCTTACCGGCTACCGCATTGTCCTGATCATACGGCTGGTATTTGCCGCCCCAGGCGTTAAACTGCCAGTTAACCGCCGCCAGCTCACCCTGGCCGTTGATCAGAAAAGTCGGTCCATTATCGCGCAGCCACGAATCATCATGTTCCATCGGCAAAATTTCAACTGCGGCTCCGCACATCCTTCCAGCCTCGTCCGCCAAATGCGGCTGGACCAACATAACCACTTCTTCAAAAGCGGCGATTTCCCTGGCAATGCGGGCATAACCCTCCTGGGCTTCCTTTAAGCCGTCAGGCCATATTTCAGTTCTTACCGGCCAGGCCATAAACGTACGCTCCCGCGGCTCCCATTCCGCCGGCATGCGAAACCCCATCTTTGCTGGTACCATTATGCTATCTCCCGTCCTATATTACCGGCAAAAGCGTCATGGCAAGAATGGCTGCTTCTCTATCATGACGCCTCTTGCCTAATACAGCTAACAATTGCTGTTTATTTTTGCTTCAGTTCGGACCAGGCTTGGTCATATACCTGGGTTGCTTCACCGACATCCCGCAAGAACTCGCCTTTCGCCAATACCTCATCCGGCGGGTAAGCCGATATATCCTCCAGTATTGCCTTATCCATCAGCTTATGAGCCTCAAGATTAGGATTGGTATAGGGAAGCTGCTGGGCAATCATGGCGCTGATTTCCGGCTCTAAGATGAAATTGATAAACAACTCGGCTTCTTTCTTATGCGGCGCGCCCTGGGGAATAACAAAATTATCCTGCCACAAATACATGCCTTCCTCCGGGAAGACAATGGCAATATTGGGATTTTCCCGCTTAGCCAGTGAAGCCTCCGCACTCCACATCAGGCCGGCCGCAGCCTCGCCATTGATTAACAAAGTTTTAGGACTGTCACTGTCATAGGCTTTAATATTGGGCAGCAGCTTAGCTACCTCGGCTTTAGCCTGGTTAATTTTAGCCGGGTCAGTTTCGTTTAAAGAATAACCCAGCATTTTAAGACCCATACCAATAATGGCTCTCTGGTCATCTAAAACAACCAGGGAATTTTTGAATTTGGGATCCATTAAATCCCTATAGCTTTTCACAGGTTCTTTAATTTTATCCGTATTTACAGCCAGCAGAGCGCTGCCGCACATATAGGCAATGGAATACTTGTTATCCTTATCAAAGTCTTTATTTTTGTATTGCGGATCGATATTCTTTAAATTCGGCACATTGGCTAAATCAATGCCTTGAAGGATCGGCTTTTTTTGCTTGAGCATAATTTCAACCATGTAATCACTGGCTACCGCCAAATCGTACCGGGAGCCGCCAACCTGCAATTTAGCCAGCATTTCTTCATTCGAAGAATAGTTCGCCTGATTTACCTTGATTCCGTATCTTTCCTGGAATTTGTCCAATACCGCCTGAGGCATATAATTAGACCAGATGAACAAATTTAATTGGGAGGCCAGTTTTTCCTTATCTTCCGCGTCGTTTTGCTTACTGCCGCATCCGGTCAGCACCACTGCCAAAAAACTGCATAGGACCAGTAATATGGTTAAACTTCTCATCTTTTTCAATGTTTCCGCCACCTCTCAAAATACTTTTTCCTCCAGGCCGGCCGATGGATGCGGCCGCTCGCCTGCTCTGCTTCCTTATTCACGGCTATTGCCTGGTTAAGCCACTTTCTTTTTGTTCAGATATTCAGTAACCAGCACCAGCAACAGCGTAAGCAGCAACAAAATTGTCGATAAGGCATTAATTGTCGGTGTAACGCCGAATTTTACCATGGAAAAAATCTTCAGCGGCAAAGTTAGGCTGTCCGGACCGGATACGAAGAAACTAATGATCACATCATCCAGCGACAGGGTAAAGGCCAGCAATGCCCCGGAGGCAATGCCCGGCATAATAATCGGCAGCACTACCCTGGTAAAGGTCTGCCAGTGATTGGCTCCCAAATCCATGGCCGCTTCCTCAATTGACCGGTCAAACCCGTCCAGACGGGCTCTGACCACGATTACCACAAACGGGATGCTAAATGCCACATGCGACAACAACAATGTTGAAAAACCGGTCGGAATGCTGAGCATGGTAAACAACGCCAGCAAAGCTATCCCCATAACAATTTCCGGTATTAGGATCGGTATATATAATAATCCATCCAGAATGCTTTTTCCCCTAAAGTTGTAGCGGTACATTCCGACAGCGGCCAAAGTTCCGATCATTGCCGCAACAATGGTATTCAGCACCGCCAATAGCAGGCTAACCTTAAAGGCATTAAGAATTTCGGGACTGTCAAATAACGTTGTATACCATTTTACCGTAAAACCTGTCCAGATAATATTTAGTTTGGAATCATTAAAGGAAAACGCGATTAACACCAAAATAGGAATATATAAAAATAAATAAATTAAACAGGCATACAGGATAGATGTCCACCGGAAGAGCTTGGCATTCATTAAAATACCTCCAGTTTCTCTTTACTGCCGGCGTTGCGGAAGTAAAGAAACAGAATAACCAGTGTAATGACAATGAGCACAATGGAAATCGCTGAACCGAAGGGCCAGTCGCGGGCGGTAAGAAACTGGTTTTTAATCAGATTGCTGATCAGCATTGTTTTACTTCCGCCCATCAGGTCGGGAATGAAAAAATAGCCGAGAGACGGAATGAACACTAAAATTGAACCAGCCATAATGCCCGGCTTGGTCAAAGGCAGCGTTACTTTTAAAAAGGCTTTAAAGGGAGCCGCTCCCAAATCTCCGGCTGCTTCCAGCAGCGCCGGATCAAGCTTCTCGATAGAAGTATACAGCGGCAGCACCATAAAAGGAAACAATACATACACAAGCCCCACCAGTACAGCGGTTTCATTATACAGCATGGCCAGCGGAGCCTGGATCAGCCCCCAGTCCAACAGGATACGATTGATTAAGCCCTCTGTTCTCAACAGCATAATCCAGGCATAGGTTCTTACCAGCGAATTTGTCCAAAACGGCAAAATGGTTAACATCAGTAATATTCCCCGGATTGACTTTGGCGATTTGGCAATAAAATAGGCAAAGGGATAGCCGGCCAGCAGACAAATAACCGTTGTTAACAAAGATAATTCGAGCGAACTCCACAATATTTTAAAATACATTGGATTGATCAGTTTAGCATAATTACTCATAGTAAACTGATATTCAATACCGCCATACAAGCCTCTTTGCATAAAGCTGACCAGAATGACCAGCACCAGCGGTAAAGCGACAAAGCTTCCCATCCAGAAAGCTACCGGACCAATCATCGCCAGCAACTGCCGTCCATGTCCCGGCTTTTTAACTGCCGTTATCGCTGTTGGTACAGCACCATCGCTATTTTTCACTAAAACACCTTCTATCTTTATCGCCTTTATTATTGAAATTCATTCGGTTCAGCCTGCCAGCTGTTTTGAAAAAACGATTTTTTCTTCGCTTTGACGGTCTTTAACCACAGTGGCGCAGTCAGGATTCCAGGAAATGAAGATCGCTTTATCCCGCTGCAGCTTTTCATATGAACTGCCCCCAACCGGTTCGTTGACAACAACCTCCATCTGATTGCCAACATTGTAAATTGTTTTCATTTGCGCACCCACATAAATTTGCTCTTTATAGGTTCCTTGCAGAGCAAAGGCTTTTCCGCTGGAGGAATTGCTCACTTCCAGCCGCTCAGGGCGGACGGCAATATAAGCAATCTCGCCAACGCTTAAATTACGATTGAGCACCGGAACACGGCTGCTGCCCAGACTGATCACGGCATATTTGCCATCCACACTGGCAACCGTACCTTCAAATAAGTTGGTTTCCCCAATAAACCCGGCTACAAAACGGCTTGCCGGATGTTCATAAATCTCATCCGGCTTGCCAATCTGTTCAATCACACCGGCATTCATGACCGCAATCCGGTCTGACATTGTTAAGGCTTCCTCCTGATCATGCGTAACATAGATAAACGTTATGCCCAGCTTTTTTTGCAGCCGCTTTAGTTCAATCTGCATTTGCTTGCGCAGCTGCAAATCCAGAGCGCCCATCGGCTCATCCAGCAGCAAAACCTTGGGGCTGTTTACCAAAGCCCGGGCAATGGCGACGCGCTGGCGTTGACCCCCGCTGAGCTGCTCAGGCCTGCGGCTGGCGAACCCCTCCAGTTGGACTAACGCCAGGACTTCAGCCACTTTTTCTTTAATTCGGTCTTTGGGCAGCTTCTTCATTGTCAAGCCAAACGCAATATTATCAAAAATATTCATATGAGGAAACAACGCATAGCTTTGAAATACCGTATTGACATTACGCGCATAAGGCGGCGTATGTTCAACATGCTGTCCATCCAATAGAATAATGCCGCTTGTCGGCTGTTCAAAACCGGCGATCATCCGTAAGGTGGTAGTTTTTCCGCAGCCGCTTGGTCCCAGCAATGTCAAAAATTCACCTTGTTTGATATCCATACTAATATCGTTAACTGCTGTATGTCCGGCGAATTCCTTTACTAAATTGATGAGCTGCACCGCCGTATCCTGCATCTGTCAGCACCCCTTCGAGTAATTATTTTGCAAACCAGCCTGTCGGTTCTACCTGTAAATTGATATTGATCTGTTTTACCTCAGTGTACTGCTCATAGCCGTAGCTGCCAAGCTCCCGGCCGTTGCCGCTTTGCTTATAACCGCCCCACGGAGCTTCGTTATAAGTAGGATGATAACAATTCACCCAGGTAATGCCTGCCCGGAGTTTTTTCACGACGCGCAAAGCCCGGGCGCCGTCATTGGTAAACACTGCCCCGGCCAGTCCGTAAATGCTATTATTGGCCATTCGAACTGCCTCGGCTTCGCCGGTAAACTTTTGAACAACCAGCACCGGACCAAAGATTTCCTCTTTTACAATGCGCATATCTTCCGTAGTATTAACGAAAATGGTTGGCTCAACAAAATATCCTTTAGCCAAATCCCCGGCGGTTAGACGATTGCCGCCGCATAGCAGCTCAGCGCCTTCCTGCAGGCCGATTTTTATATAGTTTAAGACTTTTTCCATCTGCGCCGCGGATATCAGCGGCCCCATTTCAACGCCTGCATTTAAGCCGTCCCCGACTTTGATCAGCCTGGCCCGTTCAACCAGCCTGGATATAAATTTATCATAAATTTCATCTTCCAGCAATAGCCGCGATCCGGCTGCACAAACCTGGCCCTGATTGGCAAAAATGCCAAATAAAGCATAATCAACCGCAGTTTCAAAATCGGCGTCAGCAAAAACAATGTTAGGCGATTTCCCGCCAAGCTCCAGCGAAACCTTTTTTAAATTGCCGATTGCCGACTGCATAATATGTTTGCCGGTTATCGTCCCGCCGGTAAATGCAATTTTATCAACCGCCTCATTTACCGCCAATTCATGCCCCACAGTTGCGCCAGCCCCTAAAACCAGGTTTGCCACGCCCTTGGGGAAACCGGCCTTGTCAATGAGTTCGAATAATTTGATCACCGTCAGCGGGGTAAGCTCCGACGGCTTGAATACCACGGTATTGCCTGCCGCCAAAGCCGGCGCCATCTTCCAGGCGGCCATTAGCAGGGGATAATTCCACGGCACAATTTGTCCGCATACGCCGATCGGTTCCCGTACCGTTAATGCCTGCATCGGATCCGCCACTTCGTAGGTCTGTCCCTGCGGCTTATTCGTCAGGCCGGCATAATACCGGAAACAAGCGCAGCAGTCACTGACGTCAAACTGCGACTCGCGCAACGGCTTGCCGCTGTTCGTTGTCTCCAGCACGGCGAATTCCTCCGCCTGTTCCTCAATTAAATCAGCCAAGCCAAATAATAACTTCGACCTCGAGCTGCCTTTGCAATCTTGCCACTCAGACCCGTCAAAAGCTCTTCTGGCAGCCGCAACTGCTTTGCGGACATCCACCTCGGTTCCTTCAGCAACAGTTGCAATTACCTCTCCGGTTGCAGGATTGATAATTTTTCTTTCTCCGCCGGCTGCGGCTAAGACCCACTCGCCATCAATATACATTTTCAATACCTCTGACATTTATATAAACCTCCTCCTGTTTACGGAACTTGGCTGATTAACGTCTTAGCGTTCATCGCCGCGACACTGCGATAAAATAAAAAAAGTTTTCTTTAGTACACTACAAATTCATGTACGAAAGAAAACTGCTTTGTTTTCCGGTCACTAATATTTTTATCAGTTGGTTTTTACCTGAAAATACATGGCAAAATTTTAACACAACAATCATCAGACGTCTATGTGCAACTTGCACAAAAATATATCCGGCTTTTTGTGAGCATATTACGTCTTGCCCCCTTAATAAACAATCTGCCTGCCGATAATCAACCCCATCAGCAGTGTAATACGGTCTTGCATTTTATCAACATTTTTGCCAGTGATTGTTTCCACCTTTTTCAGCCGATAGATCAATGTATTCTTATGGATGAATAATTTCTTGGCAGCCTGAATGGAGTTGCCGTTTTCCTGTAAGTACACCAGTAAAGTAGGAATTAATTCCGCTCCGTGCTTATCATCATACTCGGCCAGTTCACCCAGGGTTTCCTGATAATAAGCCTCCAGCACTCTCTCGTCCAGTTCAAATAATAATTTATACACGCCCAAATCTTGATAACAATATAGCCGGTTTTGCTCACCGCTAAAATCGGCGAACTTTAACGCCAGGCGGGCTTGATCAAAACTGATTTTAGCCTGCTCTATATCGGTAAAGCAATTACCCAAGCCCATACTCACATTCAGTTGCGGCAATTTCAGTTGACAATGACTGACAATTTCCTCGCCGATCGCCGTATTATCAAGTTTACTGCGGTTTTTATAAACCGTCTCCGGCATTAAAAAAATGATCGAGTCTATTCTAATGATGGACAGTACTTTATGATAGTATTTGTTCAATATTTCCCGCGCTGCCCCTTCAAACCTCTCCCGCATTTTCATCCGGGCTATTTCATCTTGGTGCTCGGGCAAAAAATTGTTAAAATCACTTGCCCGTACGATCCCAATTTGATGGGGCTGACTTAAATCATAGCCGTAATAGGCCGCCCGCCGGGCTAAAGCTGCGGCATCATAGCCGCTGCTAAACAAAATATTCTCCAGTAAGTCATTGATCGACTTTTCTTCCATCTGTTTCATCACAATATAGCGTGAAACATCCTGCGTAATATCAACCATCTTCATTTCCCACGGCAGTTCAAATACCGGGAACGCCAATTCGTCGGCAAGAGCAATCACTGATGCCGGGATTTCCGCTATATACGGCCCGATATTAATGACTAAACCGGCCAGGTTCTTGCTCGCTATGCCGTTTAGCAGCTTTAACAAGTCCTGCTCGACCGCTGTAAGCGCAATACCGGTAATAAATAGCAGTTCACCGCCTTGCACCCAGGGCAGAACGTCCGGCAGGTCGATAAAATGAACCCAGCGCACATCCCTATCTAACCCGCCTTGGCCCCCTCTGATTTTTAAATTTTTTAAGGAAGCCAGTTCCAAAAGGTCTTTACAGCTTACCATAGTTTTCCTCCTCTCTCCTTGGCTGTAAAACCTGTAAGCGGGCAACAATAGCTGCCTCTTTGTTGTCCACAATATATTTTTTATAGTTATTTCGTTATCTCAATGTAAAATCCTCTTGTTGCCTACCGGCGCGAAACACCAGACCAGACAGGCGGATGATCATCGCTGGTTAAAGAACAAACCAAGGCAGCCATACCTCGGTTTGCTCTTTACTGCTACATCCAGTTCCAGCAGCGGTTTTCAACTTTCATTGACCGGCCGGACACAGCCGCGCCAAGTTCGCCCTGCCGCACGGCAATATGTCCGTTTACGATAACGCACTCCAGTCCCGCCGGTTCCGCATCAGGCCTGCCGTCTCCCAAATAAGCGGCGCAGTCCTTAATCCGCGCAGGGTGAAAGATGACTAAATCGGCATCACAGCCTACCTTTAGCCGTCCTTTATTTTTTAAACCCAGGCGTCCGGCGGGCAGTAAAGTACAACGCCGAACTGCCTCTAGCAGCGATAACTGCTGTCGTTCCCGGACCATAGTCTGAAAAAAGCGGGGGAAAGTTCCCACATTCTGAGGATGACCTGTTCCCGGAATAAAACTGCCCAGTCCTCCATCACTTGAAACCATGACAAATTCAGCCGCCAGAGCGGTGTAAATATCCGCTTCCTTACCCACATAAGCCACAACCAGTTCTTCAGGATAATTGCTGCGCAGCTCTTCATAAAGCTCTTTAGTACAACGCTCACCGGCAAAAGGACCTGTACAAACCAGCAAATCACTATACTGGCATTCCCATTTTTCGACACAACCGGCGGCAAACACCGCTGAGCCAATATGCGTGGCAAACGCATGGTACATTCCGCTATCGGCGGTGATGTCCAGACCGCTGTCCACAGCCTCTTGCAATAGTCTTATCGCATCAGCCATCATGCCCATCCCCACCATATAGACCAAATGGGACACTTGCACAGCAGCCCCGGTCAGACGGGTAACGTCAATTGCTTCTTTGATGGCGCCAAGTCCTGCCCAGCCGTCATGTCTGGTATGTATGGCAACCAGCTTCCCATAGCGGGCGGCCACCCGGCTGACAGCTGCAATTTCCTCAAAGGAAGTTCCGGGCGCATATTCCAAGCCGAAAGAAATACCGGCAGCGCCCTGTTCTAACGCTTCCTCGGCTAAATAAGCGATTTGTCTAATTTGCTCGGCTGTGGCCGGTTGATATGGATTTACAATACCGGCTTTTTCCCGCAGGGTAAAGCTTTCACCGGCAAACATGAGTTGATGAATGGGAAAACCGCCGTACTCAAACGGCTGGAAAAATCCAGCCATATCGCCTGTTCCCATCCCGCAATTGCCGCCAACCGCTGTTGTCACCCCCTGTTTGAGCATAGCATAGGCGCCATCCAGGCCATTATCCACATGCGTATGAATATCAATAAAACCGGGGCATACAACTGCCAGGCCGGCGTCTATGTGTTGCCGCCCCGACAATTGTTCCCGGGTAATTGCCACAATCCTGCCACGGCAAATACCCAGATTTCCCACAGTGATCTTATTTCGCTCCGGGTCAACCAGGGTTCCGTTCTCAATTACCAGCTCAAATTCATGCATTGTTCAACGTTCCTCTGCCTTATTTTGTCAGGCCTGCCAGCACACTGCGCAGGGCATTGCACACCTTGGTGCATTGTTCTCTTGTAATGGTCAGCGGCGGCTCAATTCGAATGGTCTTAGCATTAATCAGAGTTCCGGCTACCAGAATACCATGATCAAACAGCCCTTTGGAAACTTCATAGCCGATTTGGTCATTGAGGAATTCAAGCCCGATTAATAAGCCCTTGCCTCTTACTTCCAGCACCTTATCTTCATGACCGCTTACCGCGTTTTTTAGTTCCGCCAAAAACCAGCTGCCGATTTCGGCTGCCCGCTCAGGCAGCCGTTCCTCCAACAGGACATTTATTGTCGCAATAGCCGCCGCGCAAGCCAGGGGATTGCCGCCAAAAGTTGTTGTATGCAAAAATGGATTTTCAAATAAGTTGGCAAACACTTTTTCTGAAGCAATGGTTGCTCCGGCCGGCATAACACCGCCGCCAAAAGCCTTGGCCAGGCACATGATATCCGGCACTACCTGATAATGCTCGCTGCAAAACATTTTGCCCGTACGTCCCATCCCGGTCTGCACTTCATCAAAAATCAGCAAGGCTTCATATTGATCGCACAACTCCCGCAGATTGCGCAGATAATCATCAGGCGGAATAATTACGCCGCCCTCACCCTGTATCGGCTCAACCAAAATCGCCGCAACATCCTCCCCGACCATTGCGCAAGCCTGCATTGTTTTCTGCATCATATCAATATCGCCAAAAGCAACATGGCGAAAACCGCCAACCAATGGTAAAAAAGGCTTTCGGAAACCACTCTTGGCTGTCCCGGAAAGTGCGCCAATGCTTTTACCGTGAAAAGCCCTGGTTGTGGCAAGAAATGTATGCTTTCCTTTATTATTTTGATGGATTTTAGCCATTTTTATGGCGGCTTCCACTGATTCTGTACCACTATTGGTAAAAAATGAATACTTTAAATCCCCTGGTGTCAACTCGGCTAGTATCTTTGCCAGCATTGCCCGCAATGGATCCAGTAAATCCTGACTATGAAGCGCCTGCCTATCCATTTGATCCTTGACCGCTTTTATAACCTTAGGATGACGGTGGCCCACATTATAAATTCCAAATCCCCCCAGGCAGTCTATATATTCCTTGCCATGAAGGTCAATAAAACAATTTGGCCCGGAATCACGCCACTCCACTGAAGCGTATTGCCCGCCTTTCGTAACAGATTTACGGTAGGCTAAAAAACCGGGATTGACATATTCCCTAAATCCCTCCACCGTCTGTTTGGTAATCCAGCTCGCTTCGGTTTGGTCTACATCCGCTTTGCTAATCAAATCAAGCACCTTTGCAGAATATTCATAAATAGCTTCACAGTTTTGGCTCAAGATGTTTACGTCCCCCTTATTATTATTTTCTTATGACATCAGACCATTCAATACCCATGTGTTGTTATCAGCATCCTTTATGATCATTTAAGAATCATTCGAGCCCAGAGGCACAGGAAGTTTTCCCGTAGATTCCATTATTTTTGTAAAAAGCGGCTCGGCGCTATTACAACGCATTGTACAATAGGCAGCTGGGATGCTAAAAAGGCGCTCTTCTTCTGATACAAGTATCAATGAAAAGCGCCTTTGCTTCAATTATTCATCTTTAAACCCAGCTTCCGCCAAACAATAATATCTAGCCCAGCTTTGCTACCTAACGCCGCTAACTTCTTGTAAAAATTATAACACTACGAATAAAGTCTGTATATATTAACCCTTACCAAAAAAGCTTCGTTTCTATTGTACAACATACACCAGGAAGGCGACGATGGTATGGAACAGATCGAAGCAGCCTTCTTGTCCCTAAAACAAAAAAACTCATCCTAAGATGAACCTTTTTCAACCGGCCATTTCCTTGTCCTCCCAGGCCGTTTGCCATAGTGTCATCAGCCACTAGGCCCTTTCTGGGCCGTCGCACTGTATGCCCATAATGGCATCAGCACTAGGCCCTTTCTGGGCCGTCGC